>JARJMV020000104.1 GCA_029335935.2 bacterium | reverse complement strand
GGGCTATGCCCTGTCGGGCGGCGAGCGCAGGCGCGTCGAAATCGCCCGCGCACTCGCCCTGCAACCAGCCTTCCTCCTGCTCGATGAACCGTTCACAGGAATCGATCCCAAAACCATCGAGGAGCTACAGGAAATCATCCTCGGCTTGCGGCAACGCAATATCGGCGTGCTGATTACCGACCACAATGTGAGCGCGACGCTGCGCATCACCGACCGCAGCTACATCTTGGCGGACGGCGTGATTGTGGCGCAGGGCGCACCAGAGGAGGTTATCACCGACCCGTTAGCCCGAAAATATTACTTTGGCGAAAGTTTTGAGTTATAATAAGGCGTGGATCTTACGATGCCTGAGCCAATCTGGTATTTACAGTTCTTGGGGGGCTTCGAAGCGCGTTGCGGCGCGCTCCGCGTGAACCGACTGCGCACCGCGAAGACAACGACCCTGTTGGCGTATCTGGCAGTGCATCCGCCGCACCGATTCACGCGCGAGATGCTGGCAGATCTGTTCTGGGGCGACATGGAGCCGACGCGCGCGCTGAATAACCTCAGCGTCGCGTTGAACGCCCTCCGCCATGCATTCCACCGCGAGCAGGCGTCTTCACTGCTCCGCTCGGATGCCCGTTCGGTGGGGCTGTTCCCCGAACGATTTATGGCGGATGTGCTCGAGTTTGAACATGCGTTGGCACTCGCCCATCGTGCATCGGATACCGCGCAGCGCTACGAGCAGCTCAGCCGCGCGGCGCATCTCTATCAAGGCGACTTTTTGCCGGGTATCTACGACGAGTGGGCGTTGCAAAAAGCCGCTGCGCTGCAGGGCGAGTGCCTGGCGGCGCTAAGGCAGTTGATCCATGTTGACTTGGAGCGCGGCGACACTCTCCAAGCGCAGCAGTGGCTGCAGAAAACTCTGAGCATCAATCCCAGCGACGGCGAGGCGCTCTGCCACTTAGCGGAGCTATATCTACAGGCGCGTCAGTACGAGGCGGCGGCACAGGTGTGTGGAGCGTGGCTTGCCCAACGCGCTGAGTTTGGCGAGACGGCTTTGGCGAGCCGTGTGGCGACGCTGTTGGACGAGGCGCAACGGGGCGCACAACGCGCGATGCGCCTCACGCCTACCGCCTCCGACACACGCCCTGATAAACCCGCTCTCCTTGTCGCCGCAGCGCCGCACGACAATCGCTCGGCGCTGCCCACGCCGCGCACCCGCTTCTTCGGGCGCGCAACAGAGATCGCGCAGCTGACCGAGCGGCTGCGCGACGCATCCCACGCGTGCATCACCCTCACAGGGCTGGGCGGCGTCGGCAAAACGCGCCTCGCCCTCGAACTCGCACGCCAACTCCAAACCAACGGCGAGGCGCAGGTGTTCTGGATTGCCCTGCAGCCAATCGCCTCCGCAGAGCAGATACTGCCCACAATCATCGCGTCGCTCGGATTGCCCGTCAGCGTGGAGCCGCTCGCGACGCTTCGGGCGTTCTGCGAGGCGCGCAGCTCGGTACTGCTCTTTCTGGATAATCTGGAGCATCTCCTGCCCGACGGCGCATCGTGCGTCGCCCATCTTTTGGAGCAGGTTCCGAACCTGCGCTGTGTGGTCACCTCGCGCACGCCGCTGCGGATAGGCGCGGAGTGCCTCTACCCGCTGACGCCGCTAAGTTGCACGCTGACGCCGGAGTGCCCCGCGTTGCAGCTATTTGTGGATCGGGCGCGCGCGACGGCGCACGACTTTCGGCTGACCGAGCAAAATCGCCCTGTGCTGCACGCGCTGTGCGAGCAGCTGGGGGGCATCCCGCTCGCGCTGGAGTTGGCGGCGGCGCGGCTGAACACCCTCTCGCCAAAGCAAATGCTGGAGCGCATCGGGGCGAAACTGGAGTGGCTGCAGGTACGACGCGCCGACCTGCCCAAACGCCACCGCTCGCTTCAAGGGGTGCTGAACGCCACCTATGATTTGCTAACGCCGACCGCTCGCGCCATCTTCGCACGCCTGAGCCTCGTTGCAGGCGACTGGAGCCTTGAACAAGCGCACGCCGTCGCGTCGCCCCGAACTTCCCTAACAGAGATGCATACCCTTGTTGAATCGCTCGTGGAGGCGCAACTGGTGCAGCGTATCGAGGCGAATCGCTATCGGATGTTGGAGGTGGTGCGCGAGTATGCGCAGACACGGCTCACCCCCGAACAGCGGCACACGGCGCTGCAACGGCTGTGCGCGTGGACGCTGCGTGAAGCCGCCGCGCGCGCCTCCCACGCCTACACCACCGAGCTGCCGAACTGGCTCGCCTTCTGGGATGGCGCACGACCCACGCTGCTGCAGACGCTCGCCGCGCTGGAAGAGCAACAAGCCTATCCTCAGTGCCTGCGCCTAATGCACGACACGCAACGCTACTGGCGCATGCGCCCCCTTTACGAAGACGCGCTCCAACGGCTCGCACGCCTCGTCGAGTCGGGCAAGCTCTCCGCACGCGACCGCGTGCAGGCGCAACTGATACGCCTGCGCCTGCTCTTCGAGACCCAACAGTTCCATGCCGCGCTGCCCCTGGCGCTGGAGCTCGGCGCGTTAGACCGTCGCCACTCGCAACGGGGTCAAGCGCTGTATTGGGTGGTGCAACTCGCGTTCACCCTGCGCGAGATGACGCTTGTCAACCGCCACTGGAACGCTCTACAAGCCTACTATCCGTGCGAACACGACCCCGAACTCCATCACGCCATTCACTATCTGAAGGGGTATCTCTCCAGCGTGGGCGACATCGTGGAGTGGCGCGAGGCGGAGTATCAGTTCGCGCGCCGCTCGGGCGACCCGCTGCTGCAGCTAAGCGCGTTGGAATCGCTCACAGAATCGCTGATGTTCTATGGCGACTATGACCGATTGATACGCTTCCTGACGGAGACGCAGACGCTGTGCGAGCAGTTGGGCGACCGCAAGCACCTGATTGCGTCAAGGCAATCTCAAGCATATTGCTACATCCAGTTAGGGCAGTTAGAGGCGGCGCAGCAGCAGGTGGAAGTCGCCCTCGCGCTGGAGCGCGAGTTGGGTATGTGTTCCGACGATGGCTACTTGCTTCAAGCGTTGCTGTGTCGCTGGCGCGGCGAGTACGAGCAGGGACTGCAGATTGCCCTGTCGCAGGTCGCGCGTTTGGAGATGCGCTCCGACTGGCACGGCGCGGCGAGTATGTTGGACAGCGCCGCTCAGTGTGCTTACGAGTTGGGCGATTTAGACGCCGCGCGGCGCCATAGCGACGCGGCGATGCGACTGCGCCGCCATGAGATCGACCCAGCACGCCTCCACTTCACGCGCACCCATCAAGCCTACTACCATGCCTTGCAAGGCGACCCCGACGCGCTGAACCATCTGGAGCAGTGTCTGCAGTTCTGGCGGAGGCTGCGCTGGCGTCCCTGGCAGGCGACCACGCTCTACTATCTGGGTGAGGCGTACCGACAACAGGGCGCACTTGAACGCGCCCGTGAATACCTGCAAGAGTCCGCGGCGCTCAACCGACAGATGGGGCGCGCACTCGCCCTGCAGAAAGTTAACGCCGCGATTCACGCTTGCGCTGCCTCACAAGCGACCGCTCACACGCCCCTGCCGCAGGAGCGCGCCTGACTGAGGCTGTTCATGAGACTGAGGGCGTGCGTTTTTTAGCCTTAACCTCTCTTCCACGATGCGGGAGAGGGATTAGGGATAAGGACATCGGGGGGCTAAAACTGGTACTGCGCCGCGAGGGAGGCGCGATTCTGTCGGTTGCTCCCGCGCAGCCACTCGTAGGCGGCGGTGAGACGAATGCCCGCAGCGGGGAAGTGGTGATAGAACAGCCCCAGCACGCGCACGCCATCGC
>JARJMV020000169.1 GCA_029335935.2 bacterium | reverse complement strand
GGTATGGAGGTCTTCACCGAATCGGGCGAACGGATAGGCAAGCTGAAAGATGTGCGTCAAGGCGCAGCGTATGACTTCTACGATATCGGCCAACACACCATCCCTGCTGTTGAGGAGTATATCCTGCAAGTAGATGTGCCCAACAAGCGCATGACCGTGCGGCTACCTGAGATTGAGTAGAGTTTCTGCATATGGGTGGGTCGTGGCGCAGGTGTCCCTGTTTGCGGGTGATGCCTATGCGCTTATCGCGACGGCGAGCGGCGCGTGGGGCGCGTGGCGTTGGCTGGGCGCGCCGCTGATGCTCGTCGGTGGCGTGGTCGCCACGCTCGCCGTGTGCGCGCACGGACGCAAACTTACCCCGCTGCCCGAACCGAACGGCTCTTTGGGGCTGCTGCAGACGGGCATCTACGCCTCGATACGGCATCCGATGTATACGGGGCTGCTGCTGATGGCGTTCGGGGTGGCGATTCTCGCACAGAAGCCGTGGGGCGTCGTAGGCGCGCTGGGGCTGAGCTTGTTTTTCAACCTCAAAGCCCGCGAAGAGGAGCGACGCCTGCTGCGCTACTATCCTGAATATGCGGCGTACCAGACGCGCACAGGGCGCTTTCTGCCTCGATGGCCTCAGTAGACGCCCACATGCTCGCGCTCGATGCCCACAAACCGCGAGAAATCGGGCTGGAACGCCAGCGTGATTTTGCCGGTGGGTCCGTTGCGCTGCTTAGCGACGATAATCTCCACCTCCTCTTGGCGCACATAGCCAGGCGGCGGCTCAATCGGCGCGGCGTTTTTGTCGCCGTAGTATTCCTCGCGGTGGATAAAAAGCACCACATCCGCCTCCGCCTCAATCGAGCCGCTGTCGCGCAGGTCGGAGAGCATCGGTCGTTTATTCTCGCGCCGTTCCACCGAGCGGGAGAGTTGCGACAGCACCAGCACGGGCGCGTGGAACTCGCGAGCAATCTGTTTGAGCGCGCGGGCAATCTCGCCAATCTCTTGATTGCGATTCTCCACGCGGCGGTTCGACGAGCGCATCAGCTGCAGGTAGTCCACCACAATTAGCCCCAGTTCGCGTTCAGCGAGTTTGGCTTTGAGGCGTCGGCACTTGGCGCGCATCTCCATCGGCGAGAGGCTGCTGGTATCGTCGATATAGATGGGCGCGTTGAACAGGCGCGCGGCGGCGTCGTGCAGTTTTGCCCACTCGTCCATGCCCAACTGCAGCCGACGCAGCCGCTGTGCGCTCACCGCCGCTTGCGAGCAGAGCATCCGCTGCACCAACTGCTCCGCCGCCATCTCCAAGCTGAAAATCGCTACAGGCTTGCGCTCGCGTATCGCCACATGCTCGGCGATGTTAATCGCCAGCGAGGTCTTGCCCACGCTCGGACGCGCCGCCAAGATGATTAACTCCGACGGCTGCAGCCCCGACAAGATACGGTTCAAATCGCGATAGCCTGTGGAGATACCCAGCAGCAACTCGCCGTCGGGACGCTCCTGCAGCTGCTGCTGACGCTCCTCGAACTGCTCCAGCACATTCAGCACGAGGTTGTTCACCCCGAGAAACTCACGCCCGATTTGACGCTCCGCCACTTGATACACCGCTTGCTCCGCTTGGTCTAAGATGTGCTGCAACTCCAGCTCAGGCTCTTCCACGAGGCGCACGATTTCGTGCGCGGCGCGGAGCAGTCGGCGCAGCACGGCTTTCTCCTGTACAATCCGCGCGTAATACTCAGCGTTCGCGGCGGTGGGCACGCTCTCGATGATGTTCACCAGAGCAGGCAGCCCCCCCACCTCCTCTAACTGCCCACGCCGACGCAGCTCCTCCTGAACGGTAAGCAAATCAACGGCGATATTGCGCTCATACAGCGAATAGACCGCCTCGCAGACCACGCGATGCGTGGGGTGGTAAAAATCTTCTACCTGAAGCAGCTCCGCGACCTTCTCCAGCGCGTCGCGATCCAGCATCACCGAGCCAAGCACGCTCATCTCGGCTTCCGTGCTGTGCGGTTGGATAGTACCTGCGCGTTGATTCATACGATTACCCCCGTCGCCCAATTATTGTAGCACACGCTCCTACTGCAGGTATACTCTTTGGGGAGCCTATGCTGCGCATCGATGTGATTACTCTTTTCCCCGAAGTGATTGAGGCGGGCGTGCGCTATAGTATCGTGGGGCGCGCTTGCGAGTGGGGCTTGACGCAGGTGCGCGCCCTGCAGCTGCGCGATTTCGCGGCGGGCAAGCACCGTAAGACCGACGATGAACCCTACGGCGGCGGCGCAGGGCTGGTGATCAAACCCGAACCCATCTTCAAGGCTGTGGAGTTCTGCCGCCCCACCGCCCACACACGCATCGTGCTGCTGGAGCCACAGGGCAAGCTCTACACGCAAGCAATCGCACACGAACTCGCCGAGCAGGAGCACCTCATCCTGATTTGCGGACATTATGAGGGGGTGGACGCCCGCGTGCGTGAGCACTTGGCGACCGATGTGCTGAGCATCGGCGACTATGTGCTGACAGGGGGCGAGCTCCCCGCGCTGATTATTATCGACTCGGTGGTGCGCCTGCTGCCCGGCGCCCTCCACTCGCCCGAATCGCTGGCGCAGGACTCGTATGCAGATGGGTTGCTGGGCTATCCACAATACACGCGTCCCGAGGAGTTTCGGGGGATGCGTGTGCCGAGCGTGCTGCTGTCGGGCAATCACGGGGCGATTGCGCGCTGGCGCCGGCGCGAGCAGCTGCGCCTCACACGCACCCTGCGCCCCGACCTATTCGCGCGGGCGTGCCTGACCAGCGACGATGTGGAGTTGCTGAAAGAGTTGGAGTAGGCGGTATCATATGCGCTGATGGCGAGCTACACTTTGGCACAACTGGCCGAGCAGGTGCAGGGCGTGGCGCGCGGCGAGCCGACGCTGCGCATCGAGGCGGTCGGCGGCGTCGAGGACGCGCCCACAGGAGGCTTAACTTATGCGGAGGACGCCCGACGCCTGCAGCAAGCCCTCACCTCGCCTGCCGCCGCGATTCTCACGAAGCCGAACCTCGCCCCCCCCAGCGATACTGCCAAATCGTTCCTGCTACACCCCATGCCGCGCCTCGCATGGGCGAGAATCCTCGCGCTCTATAGCCCGTTCCGAACGCCCCCGCCCGGCGCACACCCAACCGTTGTGATGGGCGATGGCTGCGAACTGGGCGACGAGGTGAGCCTGATGCCCTATGTCGTGTTGGGGGAGCGCGTGCGCATCGGACATCACGTGCGTATCTATCCCTTCTGCTATATCGGCGACGACACCGAAATCGGCGACGACACGGTGCTGTACCCCCAAGTGACGATTATGCCCCAAGTGCAGATAGGCAAGCGTGTAATCATCCACGCAGGCGCAGTGATTGGCGGCGACGGCTACGGCTATGTGCCACACGACGGCGCGCACCACAAAATCCCCCAAATCGGGCGCGTCGTGATTGAAGACGATGTGGAAATCGGCTGCAACACCACCATCGACCGCGCCACCACAGGCGAGACGCGCATCGGTAAAGGCACAAAGATCGATAACTTGGTGCAGGTCGCACACAATGTGCAGGTGGGCGAACACTGCCTGCTGGTGTCGCAGGTGGGCATCGCGGGCAGCTCGCGCTTGGGACACCATGTGATACTGGCGGGGCAGGTAGGCGTGAAGGATCATGTGCAAATCGGCGACCATGCGGTGGTAGGGGCGCAGGGCGGTGTCTCTAAGAACCTGCCGCCCAACGGCGTCTATTGGGGCACGCCAGCAGTTCCACACCGCGAGTGGCTCCAAGTGCTGGCGCACCTGTACAAACTGCCCGAACTCGCCCAGCGCGTCGCCGAGCTGGAAAAGAAACTCAAAGAACGCCCCTAACCGTTCCTCGCACAGGTGCAACGCCTTGCTTGGCGTCGGCCTACGCCCCAGTAGCTGGGACATTCCTGTCCCAGCACGGAAGCACTGCACGGACAGGAATGTCCGTGCTACGCGATGCACAGGCTGCACGGACAGGAATGTCCGTGCTACAGTATCTGGGACATTCCTGTCCCAGCACGGAAGCACTGCACGGACCGGAATGTCCGTGCTACATTAGCTGGCACATTCCTGTCCCAGCACG
>JARJMV020000110.1 GCA_029335935.2 bacterium | reverse complement strand
ATGCCAGCTTTCAGGTTCGCGCACGAACAGTCGTATAACGAACACCAGCAGCGCGGGGAAGAACCCGACGGCGAACGCCCAGCGCCAGCCCAAGTTGGGGTTCGCGCCCACCAGCAGATAGATGACCGCCGCGAGCATGTTGCCAATCGCCGAGCAGGCTTGCATAATCCCTAGCGCAGTCGGTCGCGCGTGCGCGGGGAAGGTCTCCGCCACCAACGCCGCGCCCGCCGCGAACTCGCCGCCAATCCCCAACCCCACCAAGAAGCGCAGCAGCGCGAACTGCTCCCAAGTCTGGGCGAACGCGCTTAGTCCTGTGAACCCCGCGTACATCAGCACGGTAATCATCATCGTGCGCGTGCGCCCCAACTTGTCGCCGACGATGCCGAACAGGAAACCGCCCGTCGCCCAGCCCGCGATGAAAACCGCCTGCACAACGCTTGAATAGTACGCGACCGCCTCTTTCGGCGCGTCCGCCCCGAGCAACTCCGTCATCGCAGGCTGACGCGCCAACACATAGAGCCACTGATCCATCGTGTCGAACAGCCAGCCAAGCGCTGCGACCGTCAGCACCAGCCAGTGATAGCCCGTGAGACCGTGATACCACCGCAGCGGACGCGCTTGGGGGGCGAGAGACACCTACAACGCCCCTGCGCTCTTCAGGAAGTCGCGAAACTGCGGGTACTGGTCAATCTCGGAGCGCAGGTTCTGCAACTGCCCCAAGAACTGCGCCGCCATCGGGTTCGCACGGGCTTGGCGCATCATTCGCGCCGTGCTTTGACGCAGCGCGCCCGGCACAAACTGGTTGAACGAGCCGAACGCCGTATCCTGCACTGCGACTTTCCAGCCCTGCTCCGTCTTTCGCAACACATAGGTCGGCTGAATGGTCTCGGTTTTGCCGTCGCGCGCAATCTCCATCGTCACCTGCGCTTTGGCGACCTCGCCCTCCACCGTGACGGAGTTGACGGCGACCTTTTGCGTCTGCCCCAAATCCGCGCCGCCGTAGCCTGGATAGATCATCCGCACGGGGTCCAGCCCTGCCATGTTGGGCGCCATCGCCGCGACGGTGCTGAGGAAGCCGACAATACCGCCCGACTTGTCGGTGAATCGGTCCACCTTATCCTTATCGCCTGCTTGCGCGGCGGCGAAGAACTGACTGAGCGCGTACTGAGGCGACTTCGTGTAGACCAAGAAGTACCACGCGCCGACGCCGACGCCTGCAATAAGCAGCAGCAACACCAGCACGCCCAAAATTCGTCCCGACTCGCGTTTCGACATAGAGTTCACCTCGCGCCCTGTATTCAACCCGCGAGTCAGGATTCCTGCCAATATGGTTAGTCTCCGTTCGTGTGAAGGAGCGCTTCGAGAAGATAAAACGCGATGCCGCTAAGCGCGCCCCAACACACGCTCAACAGGTTCACGGTGTTATTATCCATCCAGTGGACGCCTCGGTGGGGTTGGGCGCGTGTGTTGCAGCACTGGCGTTGCTCGCCGATTGCTTGGCACACGGGGCATGCGTAGCGCGCCTGCAGCGTTGCGCCCAGCAGGCTATCGAGGAGCATGCCTGCTACGCCCAGCGCGGCGACAGTGACTATTGCGGCTGCGCGGTTGTGCATCAGGGGCGCGCTGAGCAGGGCAATCGCGAGTGCGCCTGCGCCGCCGCCCAAAGTACCCACGAAACTCACGCCGCCCGACTCGCCTTTGGGCACAGGGCTGCCCGTCAGGATATGCCGTGCGCCCTTGCCGAACCTTGTGCCAAACTCGGTCGCCCAAGTGTCAGCGGCGGCGGTCGCGAGACCCGCAGCGTAGCCCCACCAGCACGCAAGCGCATGTTCGGGCAACGCCCACGCGCTCCAACAGCACAGCGTCGGCGCCAGACCGTTGGCCAGCACTTGGAGCGCGGTGCGCCGCTCGGTCTTGTGCGGTCGCCCCAGCAGGCGCGGCAGCAGGCTACCGCTGAAAAAGAACGCCAACATCGGCGCGCTCGCCGCCCAGCCACCTATCCCGAACACGCTCGCGCCGACCGCCAGCGCACTCAACGCCCCCCCAAGCGTCAGCAGGCGCAACCGATAGCCCACCAGCGCCACGCACCCTGCCAAACCCAGCCCCCATAGCCCACTCATGCGCCCGTCCGCCCCGACACGCAGCGGTTGCTCCGTTCGTAGAACCGCCACAGTTTCTCGACGCCCTGCGTGATACCAATGCGCGGCGAGACGCCCACCGCACTGTCGGGCACGGGGTCGCCCGCCCAAATCTGAATCCGTCCGTGAACCAGCGAGACGCCGTTGTCCGCGCGTGTGATGCCCAACGCCCGACAGAGATTGCCTGGTCCGCGACAGAGCTGCGTCCAGTGCACCTGTCCGCGCCGTGCATACATCGCTTCCAGCCCCAGCTTCGGCTCGACGGCGCGGATAAGCACCGCGTCGCCCACCCCAATCGGCTGGCACACAGCGTTGAAGCACTCATGCACGCCGTAGATGAGGTAGACATATGCGATACCTGGCGGTCCGAACATCGGCGCGTTCCGCTGCGTCTTGCCCCGATAGCTATGGCATGCCGGGTCGTCGTGCGTATACGCCTCTGCCTCCACGATCCGCCCGCCAATCCAGCCGTGCGCGTCCTGCACCATCAGCCAGCAGCCCAGCAGCGCACGAGCCACCTCCACCGTCGGCTGCAAGTAAAACGATTCGCTTAGGGGCGAGACCATACAACCACTTAAGATACCTGTTGGGCTATAATATAACTATGGCGCGTTGGATCCTCTTCTGGGCGCAGGTCGCACTGCTGATGA
>JARJMV020000041.1 GCA_029335935.2 bacterium | reverse complement strand
AACTTTGAGGAGCGGCTGTACGCCTACAACGCGGCGATTTGGCTACGCTATCGCCGAACGGTTCTGACGCTGGCTATCTTGGCAGACTCGAGCCCTAAGTGGCGACCTTCGCGGTACGAACGCGGTATCGGCAAGTCTCGTGTCGTGTTCGAGTTCAACACGATTAAGGTGCTGGATTTGGATGAGGCGCAGCTACTGGAAGATGGCACCCCAGCAGGGTTGATTTTGGTAGCGTTTAAACGCGCCATCCTGACGCGACGGAAGCAGTCCCTGCGCCTGCAAGCGCGCTTAGAGCTTGCCAAGCTCGCTATAGAGCGCGGGTATAATGATCAGCAAGTCAGCGAGATTTTGGGACTACTGGAGTGGATTATGCAACTCTCAGAACAGATGGAACAGGAATTCCAGCAGATGCTGGAGCAGATCAAGCGCGAACATGGCATCCGAGTGATGCCCTCGTTTATGGAACGCGAGCTACGCAAGCGGTATGTCGAAGGCTATGAGGAAGGACGCGCGGAAGGACGCGCGGAAGGACGCGCGGAAGGACGCGCGGAAGGACGCGCGGAAGGACGCGCGGAAGGCTTCAACGAGGGACGCATAGCCACGCTACAGACCGTTATACTAACCTCGCTGCAGACTCTCTACGGCGGAGTGCCCGCATCCCTTGTTGAACGCATTCAGAAGGTTTATCAATACGATCTGCTGCTCTCGCTTCAGCAGGAAGCACTCCGCAGCGGGAGTCTGGATGCGTTTGAGCAGAAACTGAACGTGCTTATCAGTGGCCAGGAGCCTTCGTAGCTTTCAGGTGTTCCTGGATTAAGCGCAGGATTTCAGGGTCGCCGCTGCGCTTGGCGGCGTCCAGCGCCGTGTCGCCCAGTGCGCTTTGAGCGGTTGGGTTTGCCCCGCGCTGCAGTAGGAGCCTCACGGTGTCGCGGTGTCCGTTCTCCGCTGCCATCATCAGCAGCGTGCGTCCGTTACGGTCGCGCAAGTTGGGTGAGACGCCCTTGTCGAGCATTGCCTGCAGCACGCGCGTCCTGCCGTAGATTGCCGCGTAATGCACTGGCGAGTTGCCTGGGGTGCGGTTCTCGCGGTCGCCCGACTTATCGCGAGCATCCAGACTTGCGCCTTTCGCAATCAGCAGCAGGGCAATTTCGTCGTAGCCCCGAATTACGGCGATGCTCAGCGCGGTCAGCCCTGAGCGTGTGCGGGCATTCACCACTGCGCCGCCTGTCAGCACGCGCCGCACCTGCTCAATTTCGCCCGATTCCACCGCCTGCAGTAACTGCTCGTTGCGCTGGATTTGCGCCGCGCGCACGCTGCGAAACCACGGCGACGCCAACACCAGCACGGTCAAGACCACAGGCGCGACGAATAGCCCCACCACCAACAGCTTGGAAGCCCTGCTGCTGGCATTATGCGCCGATTCATTCACGGAGCGCATCTTGCAACGCCTCGATAAACCGTTCGTTCTGCTCAGGCGAGCCTGTGTTCACGCGCAGATAGGTCGGCATGCCGAACGCCTCGCCCGTGCGCACCAGCACGCCCCGCTGCAGCAACCGCTGCTGTAGACGCGCACACTGGCAGCCTACCTCTATCAGGAGAAAGTTCGCCTGCGAGGGTATCGTGCGCAGCCCCAGTCGCTCACACGCCGATTGCAAATATTCCAACCCTACACGGTTGAACGCCCGCGTGCGCTCCAGATGTTCCGTGTCGTCCAGCGCGGCGGCGGCGGCAACCTGCGCCAGCGTGTTCACATTAAAAGGCTCGCGCACGCGCTCTATCGGGTCTAATACTTCAGGGCGCGCAACGGCGTAGCCCACCCGCAACCCTGCCAAGCCATACGCCTTCGAGAAAGTGCGCAACACCGCCACATTCCGCCCCGAACGCACATAGTCCAACCCGCTCGGATAGTCGGGGTGTTCTACATACTCGTAGTACGCCTCGTCTAAAATCACCAACACATGGTCGGGTACACGCTCCAGAAAATGCTCCAGCTCGCTCCGAAAGACGATTGTGCCGGTCGGATTGTTGGGGTTGGCGATGTAGACCAATTTCGTGCGCTCGGTGATGGCGTTCGCCATCGCTGGGAGGTCATGGCGTAAGTCGGGTGTGAGTGGAATCTTCTTGAGCGTCGCTTGGTTGAGCTGCGCCGACGCCTCGTAGCGCACAAACGATGGATGCGCCATCATCAACTCATCGCTCGGCTCTAAGTAAGCGATACCGAACAGATGAATGAGCTCGTCGGAGCCGTTGCCGAAGGCGAAGTGGTCGGGTGGCAGCGCGTGAAACTCGCTGAGCGCATCGCGCAACACCGTGCAGTTGCCGTCGGGGTAGCGGTGGATGATGTTGAGGTGCTGCACGATTGCCTCCATCGCACGCGGGGACGCGCCCAGCGGGTTCTCGTTCGCTGAGAGCTTAATCAACTCGCTTAACCCCAACTCCGTCATCAGCTGCTCAGGCGTCTTGCCAGGGCGATAGGGCGACATCTGATAGACATGCGCGCGCGCGTGAACAGGCATACACAGATTGTACCCTACACCCCCAACCACTGCGAATCGTCTCGAAATCCTGACAAAACCTGTCCGTTTTTCGGGGTTTTTTGAGTCTTTAAGGGTGGACGCCGAATCCTACCGAGCGCGCTATGGCATGGCGCGTCGAGGGCGTTCAAATAATCCTAACTTAGAGGTACAACAGGATGAAAGGGCTAAAGATACTCGGTATTACGCTGTCCCTTACAGCGGTCTCAGCGGCATTCGCGAGTGGCTGGACGGTAAATGTGTCCACCAGTCAGGGCACTTTGTTCCGCCCCAGTCAACCTGCTGTGCAAGTGAGTGTGCCATTCCAAATCAACAATGTCGGACCCTTGAACTCGCCTGCTACGGTGTTTGTGAGCCAACTGCCGCAAGTAACATTCCTAACCGCAAACGGCAATCCGAACCCGATTCTCACCGGCAACGGCACTAACTTCACGGGCGGCACTTACACAGCGGCTTACACCATCACTGGCAGCACGCCCCTGCTCGGATTTAACTTCGTGATTAACGGCTTCGTGTTTGAAATGGGGCAAATCATCTGGAGCAAGAAGGTGGTTGACCTGAACACAAGCCAGATCCTCTACAACGGCAGCGGTGTGTTCAGCGGATCAGGCTACTCGGGCGGTTCGGATGGAGCCATCGCATCGAGTTTTTATGTTCCGCTAGCTCGGTCCTCTGCGAATGTGCAGGTGATTGAGACCTTCATCGTGCATATCGACGGCGCTCCTGCTCCTTGCCCATCAGTCGCCTCGCTGCAGTTCGTGGAGCAGGATTGGGTGCCAGAGCCTGCGAGTATGCTGGCGCTGAGCGCGGGGTTGGCAGGGTTGCTGCTGCGCCGACGCGCAAAGCACTGAAATTCACTGATTGGACTGTTCTGAGCGACTCTGTCTAAAGCTGCGCCCCGCCCGACGATGGGCGGGGCGTTTGTGATTAGCGCGTCCAGTAGATGGGGTTGGTGAACGCCATCGGCGCATCGGGCAGCAGCGCGGTGAACCTGTCGCCCACCAGTCGCACAATCAGCCAGCCCTTCTCGCCCGACACAGGCACGCTCAGCGTCGCTTTGTAGTTCAGCGGCTTGCCGTCAGGCTGGTTCAACGGCTGCTCCAGCGCGACCTCGCCGTTCACAATCACCTGCAGCGATTGCAGACGCACCCAAGACGCCGCACGCGCCTCGACATTCAGCACAATCGCGTCGCTCTGCAGTCTGAGTGTGTCGCCGATACGCACGGCGCGGCGCGGGTTACGAGCATCCGCCGCCGTCAGCGTCAGCACAGCACCGCTGGAGACCACCACATCGCCCATGCGCAACCGCGCAACCAAGTTGTCGGGCGTGACCCGCGCAGGATTGCGATGCCCGTAGTAGACATAGGTGCGCGGTAAGCCCGGTTGCAGACGGAACACATGGTGGCTATCGGTCGTGCCGATGCCCAGCACACGCTTCCCCCGATTCAGGAAGTAGAACCAATCCTGCATCACGGTCTCGGCGGCGGCGACATTCATGCCGTTCATCACCTCGATGGCGTCGAAGTCCTCGCTCAGCTCGTCGGAGCGTTGAATGACGCCCGTTTTGGGGTCTAAGCCGATGTAGGCGAAGTAGCCCATCGTGGGCGCGCGCGGGTGGTTAATCATCACGATTGAGTCGCGAGCGTGGTTCCGACGCGCCCGTGCAAAGATTTCGCCTGCCTTGAGGTCGTACCATTCGATGGCGCCGTTGTTCCAAGCGTTGGGGTCGTAGCGCTGCGGAAAGGCGTTGAAGTGCCCAATCGCGCTCATCGGTGTAATCTCGTTGCCGACAATCGTCGCCAAGCGGTTGCGTTGCCCCATCGCGCGCACGGTCGGCTCAAGGTCTACATGGTAGTCGTGGTCGGTGTTCACCATAATATGCACATCCATCGCCACATAGGAGGCGATTTTATCCTCGAAGAAGTCGAACGAATCGGGCGAGGTGAGGGTATGCAGGTGGAAATCGCCCGACAGATAGCCGTTCAGGGGCGCGGTGTGAGCAAGTTGGGCGTTGAACTCGGCGATTGCGCCCGATTGCAGGTCGAACTCGCGCTGCGCGATTTCATACTCGAAGCCGCGCATTACCGTAATGCGGTAGCGTCCGGGCTCCACGAGTAGCGTTTCGTCGCCGGTGAGGCTGTAGTGGACACGGTTCCAGCGTCCGAAGTTGCCCTCCTCGCCATAGAGCAGGCGTTCAGCGTTCGCACGGGGCGCGTCGAGCCGCTCGAACACGACGGCGGCGGGCATCGGTTTGTTGTTATCATCTGTGGCGCGCAGGCGCAGCTGCGCAGGCGCGGGCAGGCTGACCGTCGGCATCGCGCTCACAGGCGCGCTGAAGCGGAACTCCTGGGGCGTGTGGTGGTCGGCAAACGCCATCGCGCGATACTCGCCCTGCGCGAGCTGCGCTTGGAACCGCCCCGACGCATCCGTGCGCACGACCGTGACGAACTGCTCGCGCTCGCCGTTGGTCTGGAACAGGTAGACGCGGGCGTCGGTGAGGGGCGCGCCGTCGGCGTTGCGCACCACGCCCGCAGCGAGCGTCGCCTCAGGGTTCAACCCCAACAAGCGGTTGCGCTCGGCGCGAACGGTCTCCGTTTCGCCTCTCCCAACCGTGAGCGCCCAACGCGCGCTTACGCTCCCGCGCGGCGCCGCAGAAGCATTATTCAATAGATACAAAATATAGATGTCTTGCGCCTTCTGCACCATCGGCAACTGCTCGGCGATGGGGTAGAACCCGTAGCTGAGCTGATGGTTCACCGCCGCCGCGTAAGGGATTGCGCCGCGCAAGGTATTCACCAACGCCATCATGCCCGTGCCTGCCGAAGCGGCCTGCGCTGCCTTCGCGTGCCCAAACGGCGGCATATACATCTGCATCCCGTCGTCTTGAATCCAGCCAATGATTAGTGTATAGGCTTGCGCTCGGTCGCTTAGGTTTTGTAGGGTCGCCTCCATCAGCAGGGTGGGGCTATCGGGTTCGAGCGTGTAGGTAATCGTCGCGCGCGCGCCCATCGGCTGAGTAGGTATGCGAGTAATCTGGTCAATCAGGGGCAGGCGTTCGTCGACCATCTGCACGCGCACCACAGCAGGTTTGCCTGCGCCGCCTGCCGAGACGATATCGATACGCTCAGGGCGCAGCGTGCGCGCCCCCAACAGCCCGCGCGCATCGGCGATTCCGTAGAACCACTCGCCTAAAAAGTCGCTTCGGCGTCCGTCTTCGTTCAACACGGCATCGATAAGCCTACCGCCGAAGCGTCCGTAGCCATGTGTGGGGCGTATCCCTGCAATCACGAAGGTCGCCTGATGATTGCGCAGCACATAGTCTCCCACGCGCCCATCGGCTCTCGGCCCGCTCGGCAGGTCGTTTGCGGTGGCAATCACTGCCTCAGCGACGCCTGGAGCAGGCACGGGCAGTCGCTTCTCGATTCCATACGCCATCGCTGCTGTCAGCAGCCCTGTCAGAACTCCCAGTAAAATCATCGCTCGCTTCATCGCATTCCCTCCCTCGCTTACACGCGAGTGCGCAAAGTATACCGACTGGATAGTTAAGGAGATCTTAATAAATAGGCTACTCCACGCGGAACCGCACGCTTCCGAACCGCACCACATCGCCTGACTGGAGAATTCGTTGGCTCACGCGCTGCTCGTTCACGAACACGCCGTTGGTGCTGTTGAGGTCGTACACCACGAGCGCGCCGTTTTCGAGGGCGAGGCGCGCATGGCGACGGCTCACTGATGGGTCTGGCACAATCAGCATATTATCGGCTTCGCGTCCGACAGTGAGACCTGCGGGCGTGATTGGGATACGCTGTCCTGCGAACGCGCCGTCGAGTCCGACCAGCGCGAGGGCTTGCGTCACAGCGGTTGCTGTGGCTGTGGGGGTGTAGGCAGGCGTGGCGACGGGCGTGCAGGCGCATGCGCCTGTGGCTGGGTCTTGCCGTTGCCCGCAGTAGGGGCACACGCCGTGCGGTGTGGGCATCGGCGGCGGCAGGGGCGACCGCACGGCGTCGCGCGGCGCACGCGCCGCCTGACCCGTGCGCAACTGGAACAGCAGTTGGAACCCGCCCACCTGCAGTGTGTCGCCGTCATTCAGGGGCGTCGGCGCAGTCGCAGGCTGACCGTTCACCAGTGTCGGGGCGTGCGCGACCAGCACATAGCCGCCGCTCGTGCGTATCTCGGCGTGGCGAGGCGCGACATTCGGGTCGCCGCGCAGGGGCACATCCGCAAGTTCATCGCGTCCGATATATGCCCCGTCCCGGTCGATCGGGTAGTCCTTGCCCTCGTTGCGCCCGTAGATGACGCGCACCCACGCCGAGCGCGTTGCCAGCTCCAGCAACCCTATAAACAGCCCGACGCCCGCGCCGATGAGTGTGAGTGCAACCGCACGCGAGGGCGCGCCCGCCTCGCCCTCTGCGCGCAACGCGAACCCGAAGGTCACACCCACTGTAAACGCCAAGAAATCGAACACTGCGCCGCCCAGCCCGCCGCCCAGCGCGCCGCCCAGCAGTCCGTTCCGTATCCGTTTGGGCGAACGCGCAATCACCCCCTCCGACAGACCACTCAAGCCCCCGAACGCGCTCCAGCCCAGAATCCGCCCGAACACCATTCTGATAACCGAACCCTCAGGCTTGAACAGGCTGAAAATCACTTGCCCAATCGTCACGCCTATCCAGCCGCCGAAAACGCCGACAAGCGCGCCCAACAGCACGCCGCGCTGGATATGTCTTGCCGTGCCCAGCGACAGCCCTGTCGCCAAGCCTCTCATCGCGCCGACACCCAGCCCCGACGCCGCGCCGACCCGCGCCACCGCGCCCCAGTCCCCCATGCGCGAGCGGTCGTCTGACATCAACGGCTCGTACACCGCCCCCGCCAGCACGCCCCCAATCGCGCCGAACACCATCAGATAAAAGAGCTTCCGCACCATCGCTCATTCCACACGGAACAGGCTTGCGCCGAGCTGCAGCGTGTCGCCGGGCTTAATGGGCGTGGGCGCGCTGATGCGTGCGCCGTTCACATAGGTTCCGTTCGTGCTGCCCAAATCCTCAACGAGCGTCGCTTCGCCCTGCTTGACTATCTGCGCGTGAGTGCGACTGACGCCCATATCGTTCACCAGCGCGAGGGGGTGAACCGCCTCGCGCCCGATGGTCATCAGCTCGGCGTCGAGGGCGAAGGTCTGCCCTGCGTAGGGTCCTTGTGTGGCGACGAGCCGCGTTGCGGGTCCCACTGAGACAATCATGGTAGGCGCGGCGGTCGCTGTGGGGGGCACGCCGGCGGTGTCCAGCGGCGGCAGATCGGGCTGTTGGGGTTCAGGCGTGGCAGTTGCGCTGCCGACGCCCGACGCCGCTTGGGGCAGCTCCACACCCAGTTTGCCCATCGCCGCGCCGACCTGTTGCGGCTTCTGCACCGCTAAGCGCACAAGGAACACTATCACGCCAATCGCCAGCGCCAACGCAATCACAAACATCACGATTGCGCCGATGCGACTGCCAGCAGGCGTCTCTTCAGAGGGCTTGGCGACGGCGTCGGTCTCCGCTTTCGGCTCCAGCGTCGCCACCGTTCCACTGAGCGACAACTCAATTACAGGCACGCGCAGCTCCCGTTCTACCTTCAGCGTTGTCTCCTGCGTCGCCTTACCGTCGTCGCCGTACTGCGCGACGATTTCCACCTTGCCCAGCGGCACGCGCTCGAACACCACAATCCCCTCGGCTGACGGCTCCAGCACGCGCTTGCGTTCCGCGCCCGTCGAGTCTTTGAGCGTTACTATCGCGCTGGCGACGGGTTTCGCCTGCGCTCTCAGGTTCACTTGAACGCGAGCGACATGCGTCCACGCCTCGCGCGTCAGTTCGTTCTTCTCCTTCAGTTCGGCGGTTTTGAGCCGTGCGAGGTTGCCCGTTTGGGACTCGTACACCCACAGTGTCTGGGCGTTGGCAGGAACCTCGATGCTCCAGCTGGCGTCGTTAGTCTTTCGTGGGGCGCTGAGCGGGTTGCTTTTGGCGTCTTCCATCCACCACCAGCGTTCGCCCTCCTGCGTGGAGGCAAGCGTGATTTGGCGGGGTTTCGCGGTAGGTTCAGAGGTCGGCGCGTCCGTTGGTTGGGTCGGCTGCGCCGCGCTCAGCGCAATCATCCCGACCAGCACAGTGCCCAGTAGAAACGCTCGCATAACCGCTTAGATTCTCATCGGCGCGTGAAGTTCCTGCCGCGAGACGGGCCAGGTAGTATCAAGCGGAGAGCGCTTGAGAAATCTTCGGTGGGGTTTACGCACTCTGACCCACGCGCCTGCGCTCGGAGTGGTAGCGCGCTCACGGAATGTTGAGACGCATTTGAACTCAAGTTTTGTACCGCGCACGCCGATAATTCGCCTGTGATACGGCGCGGGAGGCGAATCGGATGAGCGAAATCCTCTCACAGGCGGAGATCGAGGCGTTGCTGGCGTCGCTCACGGCGGAGGAGAGCGCAGGCGGCGACTTGGGCGCGCCTGTCGCCATGCCTGTCGGGGGTGGACGCGCCGCCAAAAAGACCATCGCCTACGAAGTGTACGACTTCCGCCGACCCGACAAGTTCTCGCGCGACCAGCTGCGCACCTTGCAGATGGTGTTCGAGACCTTTGCACGGCTCTGCTCCACCAACCTCGCCACCTACCTGCGCGTGCCCATCCACATCGAGCTCGTCTCGCTGGAGCAGATTCCCTACGAAGACTACCTGCGCTCGCTGAAGCAGTCGGCGTTCATCGTGTTCAGTGCGCCGCCGCTTTCGGGCGAGGCAGTGCTGGAGATGGAATACTCGCTGGTCTTCACAATGCTGGATCGGCTGTTGGGCGGCGTGGGCAAACCGATTGAACGCGCCGCGTTCACCGAAATCGAGAAGCCGTTGGTGCTGGCGCTGGGCGAACGGATGCTGATGGCGTACCGCAGCGCATGGGAGAGCATCCTGCAAGTAGACCCAAAGATTGAAACTCTGGAGACCAGCGCGCAGTTCGTGCAGATTGCCCCGCCGAGCGACATCGTGATTACCGTGCTGATGGAGGCGCGTATCGGCGAGCGGCGCGACGCGATGAGCATGTGCGTGCCCCACATGGTCATCAAACCCATCACCCCGCGACTCAGCTCGCAGAACTGGGTCTCCAGCGCAGGCAAGCGCACCACGCCCATCCTGCGACGCGCCCTCACCCAGCACCTCCACCGCACCGCGCTCACTTGCCACGCCCGATTGGGCAAAACGCAGATGCGCCTAAGCGAGCTGCTCCAACTCAAAGTCGGCGACACCATCTTGCTCAACACGCCCTACAACGGCAAAATCGATGTCTTAGTGGAGAACCGCGTGAAGTTTCGAGGCAAACCCGCCGTGCGCAATCGGAAACTCGTCGTCGCTATTACAGATGTGATTACGGAGGACTAACTCGTGAGCGAAGTCTCGGTAGAACTTCTGACGCAGTTCGTGTCGAAACAGCCGCAGGTGTGGCAAAGCGTCGCGCTACACCTGTCCGAGCAGAGCAACACGCTGGTAGAAATCCCGACTCCCACCAGCAGCGCCGTCCCAATCGGCGAGCTGACAGGGCTGACAGCAGACCCTGTGCTACACATCCAAGCGCAGTTCGCCGAGCAGAGCGACGCGCCGTGCCTGTTCATCGTGGGAGAGCAACCCAGCGAGCGGTTGGAAACCCAAAAAGCGTTGCTGGAAGCCATCCTGGGCAGCGCGCCCGAAAGCCTCGACGACGCCGTGCTTGCTGCCGTGCAGGAGTTCGGCAGACACCTGATGCAAGGCTTAGCCGTCGCGTTCGGCAACATCAGCGGCAAGAGCTTCACCCCAGAGCAGATTAGCGCGCACCTCGAGCCTGTGACCTTCCCGCCGAACTTTCTCACGGTGGACGAGGTGGTCACCACGCGCTTTACGGTGCAAATCCCCGATCGTGCGCCGTTCAATCTCACATGGCTGCTCACTGAGAACTTGGCGCGCACGCTGCTGGGGATGAAACCTTTGGAAGCCGACCCGCTCGCCTCGCTGACGATGGAGGTGGAATCTGCGCTCTCCACGCCGACGCCCGCTGCGCCCGTCGGGTTCAACCCCTTCGCCGACGCCGACGACGCGCCCGAACGCAACATCGACCTGCTGCTGGACATCCCTTTGGAGATTTCGGTGGAGCTGGGGCGCGTGACAATGCTGGTGCGCGAACTGCTGGAGGTGGGCACTGGCTCCATCGTGGAGTTGCAAAAGGCGGCAGGCGAGCCAGTGGAGGTGCTGGTGAACGGCAGGCTCATCGCACGCGGCGAGGTGGTCGTGGTGGAAGATAACTTCGCCGTGCGTATCACGGAAATCCTCTCGCCCACCGAGCGCGTGCAGCGGTTGGGCGCATAGCACCCTCTTATGGAGACGGCGATGCGAACACAACAGGCAACGCTGAGCGCAACCTACGCCTGGATGCAACGCGCAGGCATCGCGCTCGCCTTAACGCTGGTAATTCTGACGGCGTGGAGTCAGCAAGAGGCGACTGCGCCGCTGGAGCCGGGCGCCTACGGCACGCGGACGGGCGCGCCGACCCAGCGCCTCGGTACGCCCGAGACGCCCTCGCTGGGATGGGCGCAGCTGGGCGTCGCGCTCCTCATCGTGGCGGCAGGATTGCGATGGGGGCTGCCCAAACTGCTCCGCTGGGCTGGCAGAACAGGCGACGGCTCGCCCCTCGACGGACAAATCAAGATTATCGAGACGCGTAGCGCGCTCGGCGGTAGCCTGATGCTGGTCAAGGCGCGCGACCGACTACTACTGATTGGCGCGAGCGCACAGGGCATGCAACTCATCGCTGACCTGACCGATACCTTGCCCAAACCCGAACCGTTGCAAGCGTCGCCCAGCCCATTCGAGCAGGCGCTGCGCCGTGCGCAGCCGACCACGCCCCCAACCGACCTCCAAGCTGAAGCAGCGGCGCAGGTGCAGACCCGCCTGCAGCAGACCCGCGCACGCCTGCAAAGCCTAATCGGAGGCGAACCATGACCACGCGACTGACGCTACTGGCGCTGATACTCCTGCCCTGCCTCGCGCTTGCCCAAGAGACCGTGCCCATCCCGCGTGTGAGCGTGGAAGTCGGCGCGGCGCGCAACCCCCAAGAGGTCTCCACCTCGCTCCAAATCCTCGCGCTGCTGACCCTGCTCTCCGTCGCGCCGTCGATCCTGCTGATGATGACCGCCTTCACGCGCATCGTGATCGTGCTATCGTTCCTCAAGAGTGCGCTCGGCGCGCCCAACATCCCGCCAACGCCTGTTATCATCGGCTTGAGCCTGTTTTTGACCTTCTATGTGATGGCGCCCACCTTAGACGAAATGAACCGAACCGCCCTCCAGCACTATATGCAGCAGGAAATCACGATGATGCAGGCGTTCGAGCGCGCCGAGAAACCCATCCGCGCTTTCATGCTACGCCAAACCTACACAGAAGACCTGAATCTCTTTATTCGCCTGAGTAAGCAGCCCCCGCCGCGCACCGCCGACGAGCTACCCCTCACCACGCTCATCCCCGCTTTCATGCTCAGCGAACTCAAAACGGCTTTCCTCATCGGGTTTTATATCTATATCCCGTTTTTAATCATCGACTTGGTGGTGGCGAGCATCTTGCTCTCGATGGGGATGATGATGTTGCCACCTGTGGTGGTGTCGATGCCTGCCAAGTTGCTGGTGTTCACTTTGGCGAACGGCTGGGGCGTGCTGGCGCAGGCGTTGGTGCAAGGTTTCCGATGACCCCGCCGCGTTCGTGAGGGGCAGCAGCACATAACTCGCCCGCTGCGCGTCGCAGTAGAGCGTGTTCGTTGCCGTTTGCACGCGCGTGTGGGCGCGTAGCGGCTCGCCTGTGTTGGGATTCGGATCGTAGGCAGGATAGCTGCTGGAGGTCACATGCACGCGCAGGCGATGCCCTGTGTTGAACACCATCGCCGTCGTCCACAAGTCTACCTCCACACGATAGACCTTGCCAGGCTGCAGGGGACGCTCGCGTTGGAGCGATTCGCGGTAGCGTAAGCGCAGTGCGCCTTCCGCGATGTTGTAGGAACGCCCATCGGGGTACACATCGCACAAGCGCACGATGAGGTCCGTGTCGGGCGCGTCGCTGGCGACATACAGCACGGCTTTCACCTGTCCGATAATCTCCAGCGGCTGTTGCAACGGCTCGCTGGTGAACACCAGCACATCGGGACGCGACTCAATCGGTCGCTGGTCGCGCGGTCCTGCGGGGATGCTCAGTTCGCGTCCGCCGCGCGTGGGCGCGGGGTTGTTCGGGTCGTAGGTGTAGCGCAGGGGGACGCCGCTCGTGGGTTTCCTGAAGCGCAGCGCACGGTCGCCGTGCAGGTAGAGTGGCGTCGGGCGCGTGGGCAGTGGCGGCCACTGGTTTGCCGTGCGCCATTCGTTGCCGGGCGCGTTCGGCTCACCGACTGCGCCCATCACATAGTAGACCACCGTCGGCTCCGTGTCTACACCGTTCGCGACGCCTTTGAGATACCGCTCGAACCAGCGCCACGGGTCGTGGAAGGTGCATGGCGGCTGGTCGGCGTTGGGGAACTGCAGCTCGCCCACGCGCGTCTGCAGCACGCCGTGCGCCCACGGTCCCATCAGCAGTTTCTGCCCCCCACGCGCGCCTCTGCCCCCGCGCGTCTGGTAGCCGATAAAAGCGTCAATTGTGCCCTGCGCGAAGATGTCGTAGTACCCCCCGATATGCACGGCTGGCGCGTTCACTCGGTGGAATCGACGGCTCACATCCCGCGCTTGCCAGAATCGGTCATACGAGGCGTGGCGCGTCCAGTGCGACAGCGCGTCGGGCGCATGCTGCGTGGCGCGCAGCCAATCCTCCACCAGCGATTTCTTGAACACGCCGCCTGGGAACAACGCCTGGTGCAAGTTTGGCTCGGCGACCGTGATGTGTTGGCAAGTCAGCGGCTGTGCGCCTGCACCCGCCAACATTAGCTGATTGATGCCGAGCGCGGAGCCGCCCCAAGTGCCCACCTTGCCGTTGCACCACGACTGCTTGGCAATCCAGCGGAGCGTGTCCACGCCGTCCGCGCGGTTCTCCCACCAGCCGTCGCCCTCAAAAGGCAGGTTCGCGCCTTCAGAGGCGAACCGCCCGCGCGTGTCTTGGATGACAACAGCGTAGCCGCGCCGCGCACCGTCCTCGCCGATAGGCTTCAGCGCGTTCTTATCGTAGGGCGTGCGTATCAGGATTACGGGGAACGGCGGCTCGCCCTCAGGCAGGTACACATCGGTCGCCAAGCGCACGCCGTCGCGCATCGGCAGCCGATGCGTCTCTCCCAGCGGACGCGCCAAAACCCCATACAACACAAGCGCAAGCAGAGCCATCCAACACCAGCGAGGCATAGCGCAATAGTTCGGGGCAAATGGTGCGACTCCTGTCATTGAGATGTCTCGCTGCGCTGGGCAAGACAGGACGCGCGCAGGCGAAAGAAGGTACAATCTAAGTGGCTTAGTTAAGAGTTCTCGCTTCGCTTGGAACGACGCCGCCGTCGGTTCAGGCGAAGCGAGAACGCATTTACACCATCTGAGGAGTCTGTCATGACAACTTATGAGCAAGCCCTTAAGCACTGGCGCGGTTCGAACCCGCCGCGACACTACCTGTCGATAGCCGATTTGAACTTAGAGACGGCGCGTGTGGCGCTATCGCTCGCGCACGCGATGAAACGCGCCACACACAGCGGTCAGGAACTGTTCCGCTTTGCGTCCCCCACTGCCCTCGCGCTGATTTTCGAGAAGCCGTCGCTACGCACGCGAGTCACGCTGGAGGTGGGGCTGTATCAGATGGGCGCG
>JARJMV020000032.1 GCA_029335935.2 bacterium | reverse complement strand
TGGGTGCGCGCGACGCATCCACGCGAGCGTGCGCGACTGAACCAGTGTCCGCACACCGTGCCGAAGCATTACTTCTGCCCCAAGATTCCGTTCCCTGAGTCGGGGCAGTATGCGGAGGCGTGTGCACAAGCGCCGTAGTGTGGTATACTCGCCCCGATGTTCCGCACGGTATTGGTGGCCAATCGGGGCGAGATTGCGCGCCGTGTGATACAGGCGTGCCGCGAGCTTGGCATACGGAGCATCGCGGTCTATTCGGAGGTGGACGCCGACGCCCCGTTCGTTCACGAGGCGGACGAGGCATACCTGCTGGGCGACGCGCCCGCGCGTGCAAGCTATCTCAACATTGCGCGCATTTTGGAAGTTGCCAAACAGTCGGGCGCGGAGGCAATCCATCCGGGCTACGGCTTCTTGGCGGAGAACGCCGAGTTCGCGCAAGCCTGCGCCGACGCCGAGATTGTCTTCATCGGTCCGCGCCCTGAGGTGATACGCTTGCTGGGCGACAAGGGCGCCGCCAAGCGCGTTGCCGAGCGCGCGAGCGTGCCGATAGTGCCCGGCTACAACCCCCAACACGCCGCTGCGCCCGATGAACTGCTCCGCGCTGCGCAAGCCGTAGGCTTCCCAGTGTTGCTCAAAGCGGTCGCAGGCGGCGGCGGCAAGGGCATGCGCGTGGTAGACGCCCCCGAACGGTTCGCTGAAATCGCCGAGAGCGCGGCGCGCGAAGCGCAGAACGCCTTCGGCGACCCGCGCCTGATGCTCGAACGCTATCTCCCACGCCCGCGCCACATCGAAGTGCAAATCCTCGCCGACCAGCACGGGCGCGTCATCCACCTGCACGAGCGCGAATGCTCCCTCCAACGACGCCATCAGAAGATTATCGAAGAATGCCCCTCAATCGCGTTGGACGCCGACACGCGCGCCGCCCTCTGCGACGCCGCCGTGCGACTCGCCCAAACCGTCGGCTACACCAACGCAGGCACGGTGGAGTTTTTGTACGAGCAGACCGACGACGGCGGTCAGTTCTACTTTCTGGAGGTCAACACCCGCCTACAAGTGGAGCATCCCGTCACGGAGCTGGTCACAGGCGTCGACTTGGTGCATTGGCAGTTGCGGATTGCGTCAGGGGAGCCGCTGGAGTTGGACACGCCGCCCGTGCGCGGGCACGCGATGGAGGCGCGCCTGTACGCAGAAGACCCCGACAACGACTTCGCGCCGTCGCTGGGCGAGCTGCGCGTATATCGGCAGCCGCACCTGCCCAGCGTGCGCTTCGATTCGGGCGTGTGCGAAGGCGCGACGATTACGCACCACTACGACCCGATGCTCGCCAAAGTGATTGCCCACGCGCCTGACCGCCTGAGCGCAATCCGACGCTTAGTGAACGCGCTGGAACAGACCGTCGCGCTCGGCGTGCGCACCAACCAAGCGTTCCTGATTGAACTGCTACAACATCCAGCGTTTATCGCCGGCGCGTTGCACACAGGGTTTCTGGAGGAACACGCCATTCGCGCCGCGCCTGACGCCACTCCGGAGGTCGTTTGGATGGCTCTTGCGCTGGCAGAACCGCTTATGCGAGCGTCGCAGCGCACGCCCGCCACCCACGACGGCAATCAGGGCGGTTTCCCTTCCCCGTGGGAACAGCTCGGACGCTGGCGGATGATAGGGATGGTATAAATCGTGCAACTCTTCGGCTTGCAGGGTCGCATCGGGGGTGATGCGCGACAAGCGTGGAACGGCGCGTCGTGCGCCCAGCATCTTTTGGGGCGGCGGGGAAGACGAGGAGTCCTACTGACGCGCGAGGCCTCTAACGCTCCACTTCCTGAATCTCGTAGCACTCGATGCGGTCGCCCTCTTGGTAGGCGTCGAAGCCTTCGAGCGTGAGTCCACACTCGTAGCCAGCGGCGATTTCGCGGCGGTCTTCCTTGATGTGGCGCAGCGTGCCGATTTTGCTCTCGTGGACGACTGCGCCGTTGCGGATTAGCCGTGCAGGGGCGTTGCGCACGATTTTGCCCTCCAGCACATAACAGCCTGCCACCACAATCCCTTTGGAGAGTTTGAACACGGCGCGCACTTCGGCAGTGCCCAGCGCCACCTCTTTGAACTCAGGCTCCAGCAGCCCGGTAAGGGCTTTCTCCATCTCCTCCAGCAGCTCGTAGATGATACGGTAAGTGCGCACATCGACGCGGTTCGACTTCGCCTTATTCTGAGCGTTCGTCTCTACCTTCACATTGAATCCCAGCACGACGGCGTCGGCGGCGATGGCGAAATCGATATCGGCTTCGGTGATGTTGCCCACATTCGCGTTGATGATTTTGAGCTCGACGCCGTCGGGCTTTTCGAGCTTGAGCAGTGCGTCGCGGATGGCTTCCACGGAGCCGTAGGTGTCGGCTTTGAGGATGATATTGAGCGATTTGGTTTCGCCCTCTTGCATCTGTTTGAACAGTTCGGCGAGGTTCACGCGGCGTGTGGGGCGTTGCACATCGGGTCGCTTCTCGGCTTCAAATCGCTCTTCGACGAGTTGGCGGGCGCGCGCTTCAGTGTCCACGCGCTCCGCGCGGTCGCCTGCCACAGGCACCTCGCCCAGTCCCATCACTTCCACAGGCGTGGCGGGCGTGGCGCTGTCGACCTGCTTGCCCGTGTGGTCGAACATTGCACGGATTTTGCCCCAAGTTTTGCCCACGACGAGGATGTCGCCACGGCGCAGCGTGCCCTGTTGCACCAGTATCGTGGCTAACGGACCGCGCCCTTTGTCCAACTTGGCTTCAATGACCGCGCCTTGGAACTCGGCTTTCGGGTCGGCTTTGAGCTCCGCCATCTCCGCCACGAGCAGGATCATCTCCAGCAGCGTGTCGACGCCCTCGCCCGTGAGAGCGGATACTGGCACGCAGATGGTGTCGCCGCCCCACGCCTCTGGAATCAGCTCATACTGCGTGAGCTGTTGCAGCACGCGGTCGGGATTGGCTTCGGGTTTATCGATTTTATTGATGGCGACGATTATGGGCACTTTCGCGTTTTTGGCGTGGTTGATGGCTTCGACGGTTTGGGGCATGATGCCGTCGTCGGCGGCGACCACCAGCACGACGATATCGGTGACCTGTGCGCCGCGCGCGCGCATGGAGGTGAAGGCTTCGTGTCCGGGGGTGTCTAAAAAGGTGATGAGTTTCCCGTTCACTTCGGCTTGGTAGGCGCCGATATGTTGAGTGATGCCGCCGAACTCGCGCTCGGCGACGCGTGTCTTGCGGATGTAGTCCAGCAGGCTCGTTTTGCCGTGATCGACATGCCCCATAATCGTGACGACGGGTGGTCGGGGTTGCGCGCCTGTGACAATCGCCTGTGTGGGGGGCTGAGGGGCAGGTTTCTGGGCGGGCTGCGCGGTCTCCCACTGTACGGTCAGCCCGAAATCGGCGGCAATCTTCTCCGCGAGTTCAGGTTCCAGCTTCTGCACGGGCGAGACAAGCTTGCCGTGCTTGACCATCAAGTGTTTCTGGATTTCGGTCGGTGGTCGCTCCATCGCTTCGGCAAGTTCGCGCACCGTGAGTTCGTGACGCAGCACGAGCGTCTTGAGGTCGGCTGCGAGTTCCTGCGCCATCTCCTTGACAATCTGCGCGGTCTCCTCGTCCAGCCCCTGCTGCGCTTCCTTCTCGCTGATACCCAACTCGGTCAGGATCTCCTTCAAACGGTTCGCGGAGACGCCCAACTCTGTCGCCAAATCCCGTACAGTGATTTTCGTTTTCGCCATCGGCTCTCAACCCCTCATTCAGGCTGAACGATATTATACCTGATAGTGGCGCGGCGTCATTCCCACTCGATGGTGGCGGGCGGTTTGGAGCTGAGGTCGTACAGCACGCGGTTCACCCCTGCCACCTCGTTGCTGATGCGGTTGGCGATACGCAGCAAGAGGTCCCACGGCAGTTCGGCGGGTTCGGCGGTCATTGCGTCCTCGCTATGCACCACGCGCAGCACAATCGGGTGCTGATAGGTGCGCTGGTCGCCCATCACGCCCACGCTGCGCACATCGGGCAGCACGGCGAACGCCTGCCACACGCGCTGCGCCCAGCCGGTGCGCACGAGTTCCTCGTTCAAAATCGCGTCCGCCGCGCGCACGATGTCCAACTTCTCGGCGGTGACCGCGCCCAACACACGCACGGCTAACCCTGGTCCGGGAAACGGTTGACGCCATACGATTTCGGGGGGCAGCCCCAGCTCCAGCGCCACGCGGCGCACCTCGTCCTTGAACAGATAGCGCAGGGGTTCAATCAGCGTCATCGTCATCCATTCGGGCAACCCGCCCACATTGTGGTGGGTCTTGATTTTCGCGGCGAGGCGTGTGCCGCTCTCAATCACATCAGGGTAGAGCGTGCCCTGCGCCAAGTAGCGACACTGTTCAATCGCGTCGGCGTGCGCTTCGAACACGCGCACGAACTCCTCACCGATGATTTTGCGTTTCTGCTCGGGGTCTACCACGCCTGCGAGCCGTTCCAAGAACCGTTCGCGCGCGTCCACGAAGAGGAGACGGCTCGGAAAGTGCTGGGTGAAGAGGGTGCGCACCTGCTCCGCCTCGCCCTGACGCAGCAGCCCGTGATCTACAAAGATGCAGGTAAGCTGCTCGCCAATCGCGCGTTGCACCAGCGCCGCGACCGTGCAGGAATCGACCCCGCCGCTCACCGCGCACAGCACCTGCGCGTCGCCAACCTGCGCGCGAATGGCGGCGATGCTCTCCTCGATAAAGTGGCGCATCGTCCAGTCGCCGCGACAACCGCACACCTGATACAAGAAGTTCCGTAGCAGGTGCATGCCGAACGGCGTATGGGCCACTTCGGGGTGGAACTGCACGCCGTAGAGGCGGCGTGTTAAGTCGCCCATCGCGGCGACGGGCGTGTTCTCGCTCTCCGCCATAACCACAAAACCTGGCGGCGGTGTCTCCACCATGTCGCCATGGCTCATCCAGCAGGTGAGGTGATAGTCCAGCTGGTCGAACAGGGGTTCGGCATGGACAACCGTCAGCAGCGTGCGTCCATATTCGCGTTGTGGGGCAGGCGCGACCACGCCGCCCAATAGGTGCGCCATCAGCTGATGCCCGTAGCAAATCCCCAATACCGGTATGCCCAGCATGAAGAGTTCTGGGTCTACGCGCGGCGCGTCTGGTTCGTATACACTTGCTGGACCGCCCGACAGGATAATCCCTTTGGGCGCACGCCGCCGTATCTCCGCAAGCGGCGTATCGTAGGGGAGAATCTCGCAGAACACATTACACTCGCGTACGCGCCGCGCAATCAGCTGCGTATACTGACCGCCGAAGTCCAGAATCGTCACCTGCTCATGTGCGCCGACAGGGGTTGCCATCGAGGTATAGGATACCCTACTCATTCGACCCTGTAAGTTCGCTCAGGCGTGGGGGCGGTGCGTACTCACGAAATCTACGCGCAGAACTTGAGCACGGGCTTGAAGGCGCGCTGCGTTTCGGCGTCGGCGAAGGCGTGTTCAATCGCGTCGGCGGGGCGCAAGTCCACCAGAGGCTCCAGCGTGAGGCGACCTTCCTGCAGCAGGCGCAGCGCATACTCCCACGCGTGATTGCTGGAGCGCGAACCAATCACGGTGAGCTCCTTGACCAGGATCTGATACCAGTCTACCTGCACGGGTTCGGGGCGATAGCCGAACACGATGACGCGCCCTGCTTTGCGGGCAAGCTTGAGACACCAGTCGGCGGCGTCGGGCGAGCCAGCGGCATCGATGACCACCTCGGCTTCGATGGGGTTCGCGCGCCACGCGTCGGGGCTGAGGGGCGTCGCTGCGCCGATGCGCGCGGCGACGGCGCGCCGTTCAGGGCTAAGTTCCAGCCCGATCACGCGCGTTGCGCCCCACAGACGCGCGAGCTGCGCATACACCTGCCCGAAAAAGCCCAGCCCGACAATTGCGACTGTCTCGTCGGGCTGCGGGTTCGCCAAGCGCATTCCGGCCACGCAGGTGGCAATCGGCTCCGCGAGGGCATAGCGCCACAGTGTCTCGCGCGGTGCATCATCGGGCGTGCGGTAGAGGTTGCGCAGCGGCGCGGCAAGATACTCGGCGAACCCGCCATCCACGCTCAGCCCCAGATGCTCCAGACGCTCGCACAGGTTCAGCCGCCCGCGCCGACAGTAGTAGCAGTCGCCGCAGACCAGCTGCGGATCCACCACCACATAGTCGCCCACCTGCAGCGCGCCTGTGTAGTCCAGCGGCAGCTGCACGATTTCCGCGACGATTTCGTGTCCCAGCGTCAGTGGCTGGTCGCGCCAATAGTAGTGTCCGCGCGTTTTGAGGTGGAGGTCTGTGCCGCACAGTCCGCAGGCGTGGATGCGCAGGAGCGCTTCTTCGGGGCGCGGCGTCGGCGTGGGAACCTGCTCCCAGCGCAGCTGGTTCGGCGCGACGAGGCGATAGGCGCGCATCGTCTCAGGTGCGGTAGTGGGCGTTGATTTGGACATACTCGGCGGTCAGGTCGCTGCTCCAGAATCGCGCTTCGCCGTCGCCATCGTGTAGCGTCAGCCGAATCTGCACCTCATCGGCTTGCATGCGTTCAATCAGGGCGCGCTCGTCGTAGTCGGTCGGGCGCCCCTGCTGGAACACGAGCGTCTGTTGCAAGTGCAGTTCGGCGCGGTTCACATCGATCGGTGCGTCGGCGCGTCCTGCCGCGGCGATAATGCGCCCCCAGTTCGGGTCGCCGCCGTGGATGGCGGTCTTCACCAGTTGCGATTCGGCAATTGTGCGGGCGATACGGCGCGCGGCGTCGCTGTCGGCTGCGCCCTGCACACGCACTTCGAAGATTCGGCTCGCGCCCTCGCCGTCTTTCACGATACGCTTCGCCAGATACTCACAGACTCGAGAGAGGCCCTGCTCGAAAGCCGTCAGTGCGTCGCCCTGCAGCGCCACGCCCGACGCCCCGTTCGCCAGCGCAATCACCATATCGTTCGTGCTGGTGTCGCCGTCGACGGTGATGCTGTTGAAGGTGCTGTCTGCCACACGGGTCAGGCAGGCTTGGAGTTCGGGCGCGTCGATTCGGGCGTCGGTGGTGATGAACGCCAGCATCGTCGCCATATGCGGGGCGATCATACCTGCGCCTTTAGCAATCGCGCCGAGTCGCACTGCGCCTGCAGCGGTGGCGATTTCCAGTGAGGCGCGTTTCACGCTGTGGTCGGTGGTGAGAATCGCTTCGGCGGCGGCGCGATCGTCGCCTGCAGCCAGCCGTTCGAACGCCTGTGCGATGCCGGTCTCCACCGCGTGCATCGGCAGCGGCACGCCAATCACACCAGTGGAAGCCACAATCACCTGCTGCGGCGGGCAATCCAGGCGTTGGGCGAGCAGTTCCGCCATGCGTTGCGCGTCGCGCTCGCCCTGCTCGCCCGTGAGGCAGTTCGCGTTGCCACTGTTGGCGACAATCGCGCGCGCAACACCTGTGGCGGCCACTTGCTTCGACCAGCGCACAGGCGCTGCGCATGCTCGGTTCGTGGTGAACATGCCCGCCACGCTTGCCTCTGTCTCCGACACAATCAGCGCAAGGTCTAACAGCCCCGGCTTTTTTATCCCGCAATACACGCCCGCGCTCTTGAAGCCGCGCGGATAGTTCACGCCCAACTGAGTATTCAAATCGGTCATCAGCGCAATTGTACCTATCCGCGTTTGAAGGGGGCGCACAGGGGGTCGCCCACCACCAGGTCTTTCCAGAGGATGAATGGACTGGCCGCCCAGAGGCTCTCGGCAATCGTGCGTCCGCGTGTGAACAGGTCGAACATCACCTCGGCGCGGCACAGGGCGGCGGTGTACGGCTCGGATACATACCCCTTGACGCCGGTCGCCCCCTGCGCAATCAGGTCGGCAATCAACGACTGCCCTTTGTCGGTTACTTGAAAGGTGCGTGCGCTGGTGGAGACGGCGGTCTCGGCGAGCGCGCCAGGACGGAACCGCAAGCTTCGATAGCTCAGTTGATTGAATTTGTGGTCGTTGCTGCCCCACGAGTAGTAGCCGATGATGTCGCGCACTGCGCCCACGAACGCCTCGTCCTCGTCTAAGATAACCTCGAAGCCGCGCTGTTGCAGGAGCCGCGCCGCCGCGCGCAGGCTGTCATTAATCACTCGATAGCCTCCGCCGCTGCGCTTGGGATCGACATCCAACACAAACACACCGTTCGCCGCGCGCGCGCGGAGGCTGTTGTCCACTAAGTCACGAATGTGCTGCATCGTATAGCCGTCTAAGCGCGTCGCCAAGTAAAACCCGTACTTGCGCCGTGAGAACGGCTCATTCTTGCCAAAGTAGGGGTTCAGGTTCGATTCGCGCGGCTCGGTGTGGAACGGGCGTTTGAGCGGACTGCACATCAGTGCGCCATCCACCGAGAATCCGCCCTCGCGAATGCGCAACGGTATCCCCTTCGTTAACACTAAGTAGTCCACGCGCTCTTCCAACTTGCGCTCGCGCAGCTGGTTCATCACCGGTCGCTCGATGGTGTCGCGGTACTCTGCCAGCGTGGTCTCCTCTTGGGGCACACAATCGATGGTGAACACCTGTGCGCGGGGCACGCGCCGTTTCTGGGCGTAGTACTCGGCGATGGCGACCGAATCGGGGCTACGGCGCGTTGCGACGACCACCACATTCATAGCACTTTGCATAACGGGCTAATTATAGCCGAAACGCGCCAGCGCAGGGCGTGAACTCAAAACTTGCGCCCTTGCCGGCTGTCGTCTACCTATCCCTCACTCCAAGACCACCGCTTGGGCGTGGGGGATGATGTGTTGGATCATCGCCAAGAGATTGGGCGTGGGCGACACGCGCAGGGGCGTTTCGATACGGCGCGGATGCCCGTTGATAGGCACTTCGAATCGCACAATCGCCTCGCCTGTATGGCGCTCTAAAATCTGCCGTAGCTGGCGCAGCTGTTCGGGACGGCAGTGAGGCAGGTGGATGTGGATGCGCGGCGCGTCGTCCGCCTCGCTCGGCTCGGGCGCAATCTCGATATGCTCGGCGCGGAACTCCAGCGCGCCGCCCTCGCCGTTGCGACTGCCAAACTCGCTCGATTGCAACTTGCCCCGAATCAGCACCGCTCGGTCTTTCTGGATTGCGTCGCGGTACTGCTCGTAGGTGCTGGCGAACACAGTGACTCGGATGGCGCCCGTGAGGTCTTCCACTTGCAGGTTTGCCATCTTCGCGCCTGTCTTTTTGGAGGTTCGGGTTTCGACGGCGGTGATGATTCCGCCTATCGTGAGCGTTGCGCCTTCGCGCTCTTTTGCGTGCGCAATCGGCGTCGCCTTGCCCGACAGGATACGCATGTAGGGGCGTATCGGATGGTCGGACAGGTACACGCCCAGCAGTTCACGCTCCAAGGCGAGCTTTTCGGGCGTGCTGAGGTCTTGGACAATTGGCAGCGCGGGCTTGGCGATGGTCAACGCCTCCTGACCTTCGTCGAACAGCGAGTTCTGGTTCTCGTCTTTCAGGCGTGCGAGCGACTGCGCGTAGCTCAACACGGGGTCCAGCCCGTTGAGCAGTTGGGCGCGGTTCGGGTGGATCGATTCGAACGCGCCTGCCTGAATGAGTGCTTCCAGTGTGGTGCGGTTCAACGCGCCCGACTCCTGCATGCGCGCGGCGAAGTCGAAGATGTCTTCGAACGCGCCGTTGGCGGCGCGCTCGTGGAGTAT
>JARJMV020000024.1 GCA_029335935.2 bacterium | reverse complement strand
CGGCCCTCGCCAGACTCGCCGTCGGCCGATTCGGCCGCGCGGATGCACGACGCGGCGGACGAGCCCGCCGCGTCGGCCCACCCCGCCCCGACAGTGCTCGCGGAGCGCCACGGCGCCCTCCCCAACCCCGAGGGCGAGGTGGAGCTGGATGCGGCAGTGATGGAGCCCGCGCAGCTCCGCGCTGGTGCGGTGGCAGGCGTGCGGGGCATTCTGCCTGTCGTCTACTTGGCGCGCGCGGTGATGGAGCGCACCCCCCACCTGATGTTGGTGGGGGAGGGAGCGGTACGCTTCGCGCTCCAACAGGGCTACGAACTGCAGCAGCTGCTGACCGCCGAATCGTTGCGCCGTTGGCACCGATGGCGCGCCGAGCAAGCCGCGCCGACAGAGGTCTCCACCGACCGCAGCGACGACCCCGACGATGTGCGCGTGAGCCAGCACTGGCACGCGCAGCGTCCCACCGAGTCGCACGACACGGTGGGCGTGCTGGGCTGGCACGCAGGGCACTTAGCCGTCGCTTGCACTACCAGCGGGCTGGCGTGGAAGTTGCCCGGTCGGGTGGGCGACTCGCCGATTGTGGGCGCGGGGCTGTACGCCGATAACGAGGCGGGCGCGGCGGTCTGCACAGGCGTCGGCGAAGAGATTTGGCGCTTCGCCTTAGCCAGCCGTGTGGTGGAGGCGATGCGGGCGGGCGACACAGCGCAGCGAGCCTGCCAGCGCAGTATCGACTTCATGCGACGCCGCCTGCCCGATGTGGTCACCCACCAGTGCGCCGTAATCGCCATCCGCGCCGACGGCGACTTCGGCTTAGCAGCAACTCAGCCCGAGAAGTTCGAGGCGTTCCTCTGTCGCGACGGCGAGGTGCAGCGTTCCACACCGTCCGACGCCTAACGCGCCTTCACACGCCGACCGCCTCGCGCACTGCGCCCGTCGCTACCCACACGCGCTCGTGTTGCAACACATACTCGGCGACTTGACGGCGCAGCGCCATCGTGTTCGGTTCGCTGGTGCGCCGCATGAAGCGTTTGAGCGCGGTGAGCAGAATCTGCGCCATGTCGCCCTCGGCGAAGCTGTGGATGGCGCGTCGGGCGTGCGCCTCGATGGCGTCCATCGCGTCGTAGGCGAACACGCGCGTCATCGCCAACGGCAGCGCGATGTCGTAGCCGCGCGCCTGCAGTTTGCGCGTGCGCAGGTACGCGCTCTCCATCGCGTAGAGCTGGATGAGGCAGTCCGCCAGATGCCCTACAATCTCCTGCTTCTCTTCCAGTTCTGTGCCGACCTGCTCGGCAGCCATGCCTGCCACAGCAAGCACCGCCTTCTTCGCGTTCGCGATATAGCGTTCAATCGCCTCCAGCGGGTCTACCGGGTCGGGCGTAGGCATCTGCGGGGTATTAAGCTCGCTGCGAATAGCGCCGATCGCCTCCATCAAGCCGGGGAGCTTGCCCTTGAGCGCACGGCGCATCAGCTGATCCAGCAGGAGCAGGCGGTTAATCTCGTTCGTGCCTTCGAAGATGCGGTTGATACGGCTGTCGCGGTAGATTTGCGCGGCGGGGAACTCCTCTGTGTAGCCGAAGCCGCCGTGAATCTGCATCGTCTCGTCGGCGACATAGTCCAGCACCTCCGAGCCGAACACCTTGAGGATGGCGCACTCGACGGGGTACTCCTCGTCCGCCTCGCGGTACTGGGCGTTGGCGTCGGGCGCGAGCGGGTCAATGCCGTGCGTGACCTCTTCCAGCATGCCTGCCGTGCGGTAGACGGTGCTTTCCAGCGCGTAGAGCTGGATAGCCATCTCCGCGAGTTTGTGCTTAATCATGCCGAAGTTGGCGATGGGCTGCCCGAACTGCTGGCGGTCTTTGGCGTAGCGTGTGGCAATCGTGAGGGCTTCCTTCGCGCCGCCCAGCGCCGCCGCTGCGAGCTTGAACCGCCCGATGTTCAGCACTCCAAACGCCACATGGTGCCCTTTGCCAATCTCGTGCAACACATTCTCGACGGGCACTTGGGCGTTGTCCAGTATCACGCGGCGAGTGCTGGAGCCTTTGATGCCGAGTTTATGTTCCTCGCGTCCCACCGACACGCCGGGAAAGTCGCGCTCCACGATGAAGGCCGTGAACTTCTCGCCGTCGATCTTGGCGAACACGATGAACAGATCCGCCCAGCCCGCGTTGGTGGTCCACATCTTCTCGCCGTTGAGCAGGTAATACTTGCCGTCGGGCGAGAGGGTGGCTTTGGTGCGTGCGGAGAGGGGGTCGGAGCCGCAGTTCGCCTCGCTGAGCGAGAAGGCGGCAATCATTTCGCCCGTTGCGAGCTTGGGCAGGTACTTCTGCTTCTGTTCGGGCGTGCCGAAGAAGAGGATGGGGAGCGTGCCGATGCCCACATGTGCGCCCCACGAGACGGCGAACGACGGCTGCAGGCTCATCCGCTCCGCAATCAGCGTGCTGGTGGTCTTGGGCAGGTTCAGCCCGCCGAACGCTTCGGGCAGGTCTGCGCCGAGCAGTCCGAGTTGCCCTGCTTTCTTGAGCAGGCTTACGGTCAGCCCCTCTTCTTGGTGTTCAATCGCGTCGTTGCGCGGTTGCACCTCGCCGCGCACAAACTCCTCCGCCGCTTGGGCTAACGCCACATCTTCCGAGCCAAAATCTTCGGGGGTGAACACCTGCGACGGCGCCACCGCTTTCAGCAAAAACTCGCCTCCACGCAGAGTTATCTCTCGCATAGCTTGCCTCCTGGGTTCATGCGTTCGCTGGCGCGGGGACACCCCGCCTGCGGCTCGGCATAACAGCGTGTTGCTGTCATGCCGAGCGGCGCGAGGCGTCTCCGCGCGCTTGCGACGCCCTTATTATACCTTGAATTTTGACTCGCTGTTCAAAAACCTGTATGGAGAGCGTTGCGGTGCCCCCTGCATAGTTTCACCCGTCAAATGTACGGTGCCGCTGCGGCGGTTCCTGCTTGAGGCTGGAATTGCTCCATCCGTTCGCGTCGCGCTTTGTGTTGCTGGTAGAGTTCGCGGAACAGTTCGAACTTGAGGGCGTGGTAGTCGGCGGTAGCGGGGTTGGGTTCCACGACGAGTTCGGGTGCGGTCATGGCGTGCATGGCGTGTGGGATGTCGGGGTACGCGCCTGCGGCGACGGCGCCCAGAATCGCGCTGCCCAGCAGCACGGCTTCGGGTTCGCGGTTCACTATCACGCGGCAGCCTGTGATGTCGGCGGTCTCGCGCAGCCAGTAGCGGTTCTTCGCGCTGCCGCCCGTGACATAGATGGCGTCGGTGTGATACCCTGCCTCGCGCATGGCGCGCAGCACATCGCGGAGATTATAAGCGAGCGCCTGCAGCGTGGCGTAGTAGAGCCGTGCGAGCGCGTGCAGGCTGGCGTCGAGCGTGAGTCCGTCGACCATGCCGCGCGCGTGCGGGTCTGCGTAGGGTGCGCGGTTGCCATAATGGTCGGGCAACACATGGAGATGGCGTGTGAGCAGCGCAGGATAGGGCAACCCCTGCGCCAGTTCGTCCACGATTCGGTTCGCCGCCTCGTAAATCGAGACGCCCTCGCGCTCCGCTTTCAGTTCCAGCGCAGGGTATTGGCGGTGCTGTTCGAGCGTGTAGTCGATGAGCGCACCGGCCGCCGACTGGCCGCCCTCGTTCATCCACAGCGTGGGCAACACCGCGCCGTAGTAGGGGCCCCACACACCCTGCACGAAGCGTGGCTGCTGCGAGAGCGCCATCAGGCACGAGGATGTGCCCGCAATCAGCGCGACGGCGCGTTCCAGCGCGTCGGGGTGCGGCTCGCTCTGACCTGCCCAAGTGGCGCCCAGCAGTCCAATCGCGCCGGCGTGCGCATCCACGATACCAATAGCGACCCTCGTTTGGGGGGTTAGCCCCAGCTCGCGCGCGGCTTGAGGCGTCAGGTTGCCCGCTGTGCGGCCCAGCGGCAGTATCGCCTCGCCCGCGCGACCGCGCTCCAGAATCGACTCGATGCCCAAATCGTGCAGCAGGCGCCTATCCCAGCGACGCTCGGCTGGCAGGTAGGTCCACTTACAGCCCATCGTGCATTCGCTACGCAGATTGTTGCCCGTGCTGCGGTAGACCAAGAAATCGGCGAGGTCGAGGAACTTGCTGGCGTTGGTGAAGGTTTCGGGCAGGTGCGTGCGCAGCCATGCGAGTTTGGGCGGCTCCATTTCGGGCGAGAGCGCGCCACCCGAATAGCGCAACGCTTCGTAGTCCCCCGCATTCACACGCTCCGTCTCGGCTATCGCGCGGTGGTCCATCCACATGATGATGTTCCACTGCGCTTCCCCTGTGGGCGAGACAGTGATGGGCTGGTCGTTCGTATCCAGCGCGACCAGCGAGCAGGTCGCATCGTAGCCGATACCTATCACGCCTTCAGGAGACACCCGCGCCTCGCGCACCACCTGGCGCACCACCTGACACACTGCGCGCCAGATATCTGCTGAAGACTGCTCGGCATAGTCGGGCCGCGGGCGGTGGATCTGGATGGGTTCCGAAGCCATCGCGAGGCGTGCGCCCTGCAGGTCGAACAGCCCTGCCCGTGCGCTGCTCGTGCCGACATCCACACCGATTACATAACCGTGCATCGTCGCCTCCGTGTCGGAGGCGATTATACCTATAAAAGGGATGTTCAGGTACAATTTCGCGCTTATGGAACAGGCCCATGCTTCCCCCTTGGCAGAGAGTATCTTGCTGGTAATCGGCGTCAGCATCGTGATTGTGGCGCTGTTTGCGCGTTTGCGTCTCCCGTCGATCGTGGGGTTCATTCTCACAGGCGCGGTGATTGGTCCTTACGGGTTGAGTTTAGCGGGCGAGGCAGAGGCGATTAAGCTGTTGGCGGAGTTGGGCGTCGCGTTGCTGCTGTTCTCGTTGGGGGTGGAGTTCTCGATAGACAAGTTGATTCAGTTGCGAACCTATGTGGTGCGTGCGGGGGCGGCGCAGGTGGGGTTGACGGCGTTGCTGAGCGCGCTGGGCGCAGGGCTGCTCGGCTTCCGCTTGGAACAGGCGATGGCGCTGGGCATGATTATCAGCCTCAGCAGCACCGCTGTCGGGGTGAAGCTGCTCAAGCAGCGCAACGAGTTGGACAGCACGCACGGGCGGTTCGCGGTGGGGGTGCTACTGTTCCAAGATATTATGGCCCCGATTTTCATGGCGATTTTGCCGTTGTTGACGCAGTTGCAGGGGCGCGGGCTGTCGCTGGTGGGGGTTAAGTTGTTGATTACAGTTGTGGGCGTGGCGGGCGTCTACGGCTTGGCACGGCTGATTGTGCCCACGCTGCTGCGCTGGATGACGGCTTCCGACTCGCGCGAAATCCCCGTGTTAGGCTCCATCTTCATCGCGTTGCTGATGAGCTACATCACGCAGTCGCTGGGGCTATCGCCAGCGTTGGGGGCGTTTGTGGCGGGCGTGATTATCTCCGAGACGCCCTACAGTCATCAGATTACCGCCAATATCACCCCCTTCCGCGACAGCTTCCTTGCGCTGTTTTTCATTTCGGTGGGGATGTTGGTGGACCTACAGGCGTTGCAGACGACTTGGCTGCAGACGCTCTTGTGGACGGTCGGGCTGATGGCGTTCAAGTGCGCGTTGGTGCTGGGCGTGGCGTTGGCGATACGGCGTCCGCTGCGGGTGGGCTTGCTGGCGGGGATGACGCTGGCGAACATCGGCGAGTTCTCGTTCGTGCTGATGGAGCAGGCGCGCGGGGCAGATTTACTGCCGAACGATCTGCTCAACGGCATCGTGGCAGGCACTTCGCTGAGCATCCTGCTCACGCCGATCTTACTGGCGGGAACCTACCAGCTGCTGGCGCGGGCGACGCGACGCGCCCACTGGCTCGCCCACACACGCGGCAAACACGAGAGCCACCTCGACCTGAGCGACCACCTCATCATCGTGGGGTTCGGCTTGAACGGGCGGAACTTAGCCAGCATGTTGCGCGAGTTGAACGAGCCGTTCGTGGTGGTGGAGATGAACGGCGCGCTGGTGCGCGAGGCGCAGAAGCAAGGCATACCTGTTGTGTACGGCGACGCGGCGCACCCCGAAATTATGCACGCCGCAGGCATCGAGCGCGCCCGTGCCGTCGTAATCGCCATCTCCGACCCGATTAGCGCGCGCTACACGATGCGCACCATCCGCGAGATGAACCCCGAAGTGTATGTCATCGTGCGCACACGCTACATGGCGGAGATCGAGCCGCTCTATGCCGCAGGCGCCACCGATGTCGTGCCCGAAGAGTTCGAGACCTTTATCGAAATCGCGGGCAGAATCATGCGCTTGCTCGGCGTGGAGAACGAGCGACGCCTGCAGCTGATGAACCAATGCCGCGCCCGACACTATCAGGCGTTGCAAGACACCAAAGAAGGCGTGTTCGCCAACTGAGCCTACAGCGCACGCTGAGTTACACTGTTGCCGTCGCAGGTAATCAGTACCTGCTCGTCGTCGATGACGGTCTCGATATGCACGGGACGCCCCCAGAGCTTTGCCATGTAGCGCATGCAGCGGGTAGTGCGCTGCATATCGAGCGGTTTGCCGTCGTAGTGGTGCTTGAGGTACAGCTCGCCGCGATGCTCCCAGTCGCCGTCCTCCACGGTTAGCACGGGCATGCCGAAGTTGGTCATGTTATCGACCAGCGTGTTGCGCACCTTGCGCCAGTCGGTCTCGTCCACCACCCACACCAGCTCGCCGTTGCGCTCCTCCACGCGATAGGTGTAGAGGTCTAACTCGCGCACGAGCCGCTCGGTGAGGTACTTGTGCAGGAAGGTCTGGTCGCACTCCAGCGTGCGCACCTCGAAGAGTTTCTGCATGCCCTGCCCGACGGGTCGCTCGATGCGGTAGCCCATCCAGTCGGTCTCTTGCTCGTCGGGGTCAACCTCGCCGTTCCAGCGACGCTCGATGTCGCGCAGCACCTTGTAGCCGACATAGTAGGGGTTCAGGCTGGTGCGCGCGCCGGGCTGCACCACCGACGAGTGCATCTTGCGGAACTGCACATGCTCGTCAGGGGTCAGCGGCAACGCCTCCAAAATACGCTCGTGCCAGAAGGTCGCCCAACCCTCGTTGATGGTCTTCGTCTTAATCTGGGGTAGGAAGTAGAGCATCTCCTCGCGGATCATGCTGATGATGTCGCGTTGCCAGTCATCCAGCACGCGCGAGTGGTCGCGTATGAACAGCAATAGGTCTTTTTGTGGCTCTTCAGGGATTTTGCGCGGTTTGGGTTCGGGTTTGGGCTTGGGCTGCGTCAAGTAGAACAGGTCGTCGTAGGTGTCGCCGACAGGTCTCGGCTCGTCGGCTTCCTGTTTGCGTGCGGGCGCGCCGTAGGTGGGCAGCACAGGGTCGATATGCTCCTCAATCGACAGCACCGCGTCCAGAAACTGCTCCACCACCAGCGGTCCGTAGCGCATCTCGTAGTCGCGAATGCGCTCGGCGTGTAGGCGCGCACGCTCTATCATCCGCCGATCGGTATGCTCGAAGTAGATGTTGTTCTTGAAGAAGTCGGAGTGCCCGTACACATGCGCCACGACGAGTTTATGCGCGAGCATATCGTTCACATCGAGCAGGAACGCTTGGGAAGGGTTGCTGTTGAACACAAGTTCGTAGATTCGGCTCACCCCGTACTCGTACATCGTCTTTTGCACATGGTAGTCGCGCCCGAAGGTCCAGTGCGAGAAGCGCGCGGGCAAGGCATATGAGCCGAGTTCGTAAATCACATGCGCGGGCACGACCTCGAAATGCACAGGGAACGGGTCTAAGCCCATCGCCAGTGCCTGCTCGTAAATCATCTCGATCCAGCGTTCCAGTTCGGCGCGTTCAGCCTGCGTCATAGGTACCCCCTGCAGTGATTAACGCAAATTATTGTCGGCAGGTTCCTCGCGTTTCGGCAGGTGGCGCGCCTTGCGCCTGCGCGTCGGATGTGGGGCTTACTCGTAGCCGTTTGGATGATTTACGAACCATCGGTAGGCATGCTCGATCATCGTTTCCAGTTGGGGGTAGCGGGGTCGCCAGCCGAGTTCGCGTTGGGCCTTCTCGCTGGAGGCGACCAGTCGCGCGGGGTCGCCCGAGCGGCGCGGGGCGTACACGGTCGGGATAGGCTTGCCCACCACCCGCTCCGCCGTGCGTATCACTTCCAGCACCGAGTAGCCCTGTCCGTTGCCCAAGTTGTATACATCGCTGGGCGCGCCTGCGCGCAGACGCTGCAACGCTAAATAGTGCGCCTCGCAGAGATCCCATACATGCACATAGTCGCGAATACAGGAGCCGTCGGGCGTGTCGTAATCTGTACCGAACACGGAGATCGACTCGCGCCTGCCCAGCGCGGCGAACAGCGTGAGCGGGATCAGATGCTCTTC
>JARJMV020000022.1 GCA_029335935.2 bacterium | reverse complement strand
GTCGCCCTCCGTGCCCACAGGCTTGAGCTGCACTTTCACCGATTGCGACGCGCCCGCCCAGTCGCCCAACTGCAACCGCAACGCCACACGAAACGCTCCCTGCGGCGCGCTCACCTGACCTGCAAACGCAGGCGCCCCTTGCGCACCCATATGGAAATTCACGGTCAGCAAGTCTGAATCGTCTACCGTGAGGTCGCCGTTCAAGTCTTCCGCACAGCCCTGTGGACACGAATCGCCCATCCGAAAGATAACTGCCAGTAAGTCTGTATCGTCCACAAGGTTATCCCCGTTCACATCGCCGTTTGTCAGCACCAAGAGCGGTGGCTGGGCAACACCGATGCCCAGCATCAACGCCCACACGCTCAATACCCAGATCCATCGTTTGCTTCGCATCGTCTTCAGACCTCCTTGATGGGAGGTCGCACTTATAGGATCCCCCAAATGCCCCAAAACGTGACAGGGGGATGGCGAAAATCGGGGGAAATTCCCTGTTTTTCACTCCAAGAGGCGTTTGAGGCGTTCGCGGGCGCGGTGCAGGCGTTGGCGCAGACATTCGGGCGAGCCCGACCTACCCATCCTGCAACGCCTACGAGCAGGAAAGCGGGGCGTTGGCGCGAAATCCTGCCCTCGATGAAGACCGCTGTGATTCTCTGCGCGGGGCAGGGGGCGCGGTTTTGGCCCTATAACGAGGTGCGCCACAAAGCCGCTACCCCCGTGATGAACCGCCCGAATGTGCGTCGCCTTGCCGAATCGCTCCAGCAGGCGGGCATCGAACGGCTGATTGTCGTCGTGGGCGCGTTCGAGGCGTCGGTGCGCGCGGCGCTCCATGGGCTACCCCTCCCCATCGCCTTCATACGACAGAGCCAACCCACGGGCACAGCGCACGCACTGCTCAGCGCGCTGCCCCTGATTGGCGAGGAGCCGTTCGTCGTGGCGTATGGCGACATCGTCACCCCTGCCGAGACCATCCAGCGCCTGATTGCACGCCACCACGAAAGCGGCGCGCTGGCGACCGTCGTCGCTCAAGCCTACCTGCCCGAACACGACCCGCGCGACTGGATTGGCGCACGCGCCCACGAGGGACGCCTCACCCATATCGAAGGGCACAGCACCGACACCCACTACCGACTGGGCGGACTGTTCGCCTTCCAACCGCACATCCGCGACGCGCTCAACGCCCACCCCGGCTTGATGACCAGCGTGCCCGTCGGCGGCATGCCCCCCTTAGAAGCCGAACTTGCCCAAACCCTGCAGACCCTCATCGAGCAAGGGCACGACATCCCCTGCGTGGAGCCTGTCGGCTTTCTGGTGGATATGGACAAGCCGTGGCACCTGTGGGAGGCGAACGCACGCTGGCTGGACTACGAAGCCACCCGACTGGAGACCGACCGCATCGGCAAGGACGCGCACATCGACGACTCCGCCGAAATCTACGGCAAGGTGGTTGTGGAAGAAGGAGCCACGATTGGCAAGCGCGTGGTGATTCACGGCAACTGCTTCATCGGGCGCGAGGCGCGCCTGCTCAACGGCGCCATCCTGCAAGGGCACACCGCCGTCGGCGCACGCGCCCGCGTCAGCGACTACTGCCTCGTGGGCGCCACTACCGTCATCGGCAGTGGCTGTATCGTGGGGCACGACGCCGAAATCGAGGGCGTGATGCTGGAGGGCAGCTTCCTCTACCACTACTGCGAGATTATGGGCGTGGTGGGGCAGAAGGTGGACATCGGCGCGGCAACGGTGTGTGGCACGCTCCGCTTCGACGATGGCGACACGCTCCACACTATCCGCAACCGTCGCGAGCGTCCCGAGTTCGGCGCGAACGGGACCTACTTTGGCGACTTCTCACGCACGGGCGTGAATGTGATTACCATGCCGGGTGTCAAAATCGGCGCGTATTCGTGCGTTGGCGCGGGCATCGTGGTCTACGAAGATATCCCCAGCCGCAAACTGGTGCTGCTTAAGCAGGAGCTTATCTACCGCGACTGGGGACCCGAGCGTTACGGGTGGTAAGTTAGGACACCGCGTCGCGCGCTGTTGCTACATAGCCCAGCATCGTATCGCTTTCCCAGAGGCGGTCGGGCGCATGGGGCATCAGCGACTGACTACCGCTATCATCGGGCGGCGCAATCTGCCACACTTGGGGCAACCCCTTCTCCGTGTGCCACAGAGTGCGCTCCGATTGGCTACGCATCGACGCCAGCTGCGCTCGACACCACTGCTCGCGGGTCCAACGGTTGGGGAACCGCTCGCGCAGGTAATAGGAGAAGCGTCGGTAGTAATCGGTCATCCATTCTTGCAGTTGCTGTCGGAGGTACTCCACGAGAAGAGGCAGTTGTTGGAGCAGGCTCTGTTCGGGGTTCACGCGCTGTGCTACGAGGGACGCTAACTCACGCTTGCCCCACAATGCATGGGCAGTCGGCTCCAAGTGTTGCCAGTTGCTGACCAGCGGTATGAGCCACGGGACTGCATCCACGCGGAAATTCAGGGCGCGCTCGTTATGTTCGTGGATTTCCATCTGTATCCGTTCCTGCGCGGCGACATAGTTCGCCTGCTCTTGGCGCAGTTCGTTCAGGAGCCGTTGTGCGGCGCTCTTGAACGCCTCCTGTGCTTCTACTTGTATCATTTGCTCGTAGTGCGCTTGCAGGGCGTTTGCAAAATTTTCGAGGGTTTCGCGTGCGATTTGCGGGCGTGTGCGGAGCCTGATGCCCAGTATCTGACGCGGCGGCGGCTCTTTGACTGCTTGCTCCAACTGTTTGCGCAAGCTATCCTTACGGTTCGTCGTGGGTCTTTCGATCGTGAGGTGGTGCGCGTTCCATGCGCTCACTGCAGCCGCCAACTGCCCCAGACGCGCCGCCACTGTGTTCAGGTCAGCGTTGGGCGTGCGTAGATACTGCCGAATCGTTTCACGCAGGTTTCGCAGGTAGGCATCGAGTTCTTCGCGGGCGAACTGCTCAAGTAGATCGCGCCAGTGGGGGAGTTCGGTCGTTTGCCAGCGGGTTTCCCACTCCTGTATTAGATCAAGTTGGGTGGGGTCGGGGTTGCGAGGCGCGATGGAAGGTATCTGGAGTTGGGCGGAGAGGCGAAACGTCTCGCCGACCGTAATGCGTTCGGCTTTGCTGGCTGTCCACACCTGCGCGGCTTTACCGACGAGCGTGCGCCACAGTGCCTGCTCTTCTAAGTCGGGCAGTTGGAGCGGGGCTTTTGCGCCACTCAAAAACGCGCTGAGCGCATCCGCCACCAGTTTGTCTTGAAGCGCGCGTATCATGCGGTGCAACGGCAACACGACCAAGCCGCATCCGAGCGTGCTGGGCGCAGGGGCGATTTCGACGACGCTGCGATAGAGCCAGTGTTCGCCGGTGAATACTGCTGTGTGCAGCGACGCAAATAGTAGGTATGCGATTGTCTCGCGCAGCTGTTCAGGGGTCATGTTGGAGCCGTCGGAGCGCACCAAGCGCGTCACAATAAGCGCGCCCTCCTGTAAGGCAGAGGCATTGCGCAGCCGTTCTTGATGCTCTTGCACGATTTCGCCAGGCAACGGCTCGTCGTAAGAGGGATGCAAAATCAGCCAGTGGAGGCGAGCGGGGACAAGCTCCTGAGCGCGTTCGCATAGCGCGTGTAAGTCGGCGACAACCTCTAACGCTTTGGGGTAGGCGTCGCTATCCACCACCAGCAGCACATGTTTTATTAGGTATCACGTAGGCGGTCCGACCTCCATGCCCTGCCTGCGCGCACGGTCGATATTCACTTCGGTACGCGTGGCGTAAAGCCAGCGCATCAGTTCTGTCGTCAGAGGCGCGGAGTCGGCGACTGGGGGCGCGCTAATCTCCAAGTATTCGCCTTCCAAGCGTGCGCCGAGCACGGTAATATGACGCGCTGGCGAGCGAAACGCTCGCAACAGCGCATCGGTCTCCCGCAACGCAGCACAGGCTAAATCACCAACGGCGAGAACTGTGGTTGGATAGAACATAATCCTTACCTTTCACAGGATTGTTGTTTGTCAAGATTTCGCGTTCCTGACGCCAATAATTGGGCTCGCCGCCATGTTCGTTGGCGCGATTGAGCAAGACCTCGCAGTAGCAGTCGATTGCCTCCTGAAGGTTCTCCGTACCGACCAATCTGTGTAGATGCTCTAACGCCTGCATCACTTGGTCAATCGTCGTTTCCTCACGCGTGAATTCACGGAAGGCGGCGTTGTAAGATTCGCCGAGCAGTGCGTTGCTGTCGCCCTCTCGGTACGCTCCTTGCAGGTACTCGTTGTAGTCATCGCGTTTGAAGTCGAGTCGCTCTACACGCTGCGTAATGAACTTCGGGCGGGGCGGCAGTCCCGAACGGGTTTCCATACCGAAGTAGTACTTACCGTCGATGACAGCCACATACCCCATCGCCAGCGCCATAGCCCATGAGAGCGACGCTTCAGGAGGAGTCGGGATTAGGTCGGGCAGCTCGGCGAAACGGGCGTCAAGGTGTAGGTGCGCTCGTACCTGAGCATTACGCGCTCGGCTACGGTAGCTGTGCTTCATTGCATAGATACTGCTCAGATAGTATGCGCGTGCGCCGTAGGTGCGGTTCAGGATAGTCAGCGCGAATGGATATCCGTCTTTCACCTGCTCACAGGCGATGCCTGCCTGCTCCGTAAGTTTAGTCGCAGCGTTGAGGAGCTCACGCGCGGCGCTTTCGTTCTGAAAGTCGCTGGGAGAGAGTGGCACACTGACGGCAAGGAACTCTTCGAAGCGCACATCGCCCGGCGGCTGCGCTGCGCTCCAGAAGGGCTTGGCAATCTGCATCAAGTAACTCACCTTTCGCTCCAGATAGGGAATGTCGCTATTTTGAGTAGCATCTGGCTCATCATCGTAGAGCGGCTTGAGGAACTCCATCACTTTCGCGCGGTCGCGCACTGCTTTGGCGACAGCATCGGCAATCATCCAAGCCAACTTGTTAATCAAGTCGTGCATGGACGATGCATGGTATCGATTCAGATCTCGCCTTTCGCCTGAGAGGTATACAACAAGTATGGTATTGCCGTTGATTGTAAGCTCTACGCTCCTTGTGAACTCATCCGCGTGTTGATTATAGAATTTCTCGAAGTGGCGGCGCAAGCATGCTAACTGCTCCAGCGAGTAGGCGGTCTTAGGTTTTGCGTGTTCAATCTCCTGCAGCCGTTGCTGAATCGCCGAGATTACTTTTTGCCGAAAATCGCTTGAGTGGTTGATTTGATCCGCCATCTGAGTTGCCAATTTTTTGACAGATAAGCTGTTGTTGTTGACAACATCACTGCTATACAGTTGCTGGATGATTTGATTGACTTCCGCTTCTTCATACTTTCGAATCAGCTGTTTGAGAAGTCTCTCAGCATTTTGGGCGCGTTGTTGGGATTGCGAACGGGCGCGGAGTCGCTCGAGCCAGCTTTGTCCGACGGATATGCTTTCCAGTTGGGTTTTTAGTTGCTGAATCTCCTCTTGCAGGGATTTATCGGTTGTAGTGAGGTGCTTGCTGTTCTCGCTGGCTTTCTGCGCGACGCTCTGCGCGAACTGTGCGGCTTCTGCCTCGCTGCGATTTTTGCGGATGTCCTCAATCCGTTCGTTTAGGGCGTCTTCAAATCGTTTGAGGATATCCTTGCTCACATGCTCGGCAGTGGTTCTCAAGTTGCGCGCGTATTCCTCGATTTTTTCTGATTCCCTTTCGACTTGCCGTGCGAGGTCTGTATCTGGGTTCAGTCTAATCGACCGCGTATCCACTTTATCGGTGAGAGCCTTGCGGATTGATTCTGGGGTCAACCCGTTCTCCTGCAGGAACTGTTCCGCTTCTTTGAGTGGCGCAAGCGAGTACACGGCGTTATTGGCGTAGCTCAGTTTGTCGAGGGCTACGCGCAGGGCACAATACTCGGTGAGTTCCTTGATGGGCACGGCGATACTGGCGACGGCGAGGCTTGCGAACAGGCGGGGTTCGCCTGTCTCGGCGCAGCGGATAGCATCGATGACTGCGAGCGAGTTGCGTTTTGCGCTGCGTGCGCGTGCGCCCAGTGGCGAACCGATATCCATCAGGAGGCTGCGTGCGGTCATCTCGAACACTTCGTATTTGGAGCTGAGGGTGCGCCCTGCCGCGTTCGCCCCCTCCACCAGGTATGCCTCATCCACCAGCGGCTCCTTGATGCGGATGGGAGGAATCATACGATACTGAACTTGCCAGTTATCGCGGTTGATATAGTTCGCGTTGCAGAAGTATTCCAGCTCCATCAGCGCGGCGTAGGCGTTAGCGTGGATGACCTCGCGCATGGAGGGAGAGATGCCCGCTTCGTGCTGGAATACCGACGGCAAATAGAAGACGCCCACTAACTCGCCGTCCAAGTTCTGCTGTTGCAGGAGTTCGCGTAGCACCAGCGCGGTATCAAAATAGATGCCCGAGCCTGTGCCGCCGCAGAGCGAGGCAATAAGGTAGACACGCGGTTGACTGCTAAGCACACGGACTTTGTAAGGCACGGTCGCCATCAGAGCGCGCACCTGCTCCTCCACTTGCATGATTTCCTGAACCGCGCGCTGCAGGCGTGGGTAAGCCAAATCGAACGAGGCGTGAAAGCCGAAGCGTCCAATCGGGCGAATACCCGCGGCGCCGTCGGCGTTACGAAGCATTCCTACATTCACATCACCGTTCAGAAACTCCAGGTAGGGATGGAGCGCGCGATTGCGTCGCCACTCGTCGACAATCTGCTCGGGATGTGCAATCGATAGCGTCAGTATCTCGTCGGAAGTCGCCTCCGCAAGGTTCGGCTCTTGCGACATCGCGCCCTGATCCGTGTCTACATACACGAATCGGATGAGACCTTGCGTGTTGTAGCGTTCGCAAAGTATCTGTTTGAGCCGTCGCGCAGTGTAGACGCCACTGCCGCCCAGACCAACCACTAAAGTGGGGCGAACCTCCCCATGCTCCTGATACTCCACCGCCAGATAACGATTCTTCTGATGCATGCCGATCCTCCTCTAATTACAGATTGGTGAGTTGGGTAAGTCGATTTTGTAAAACAAAGTACCACACACTGAGTCCTACCCCCACTGCTACAAGGATTAATTTAGGGAAAGTGTTCGGAACCCATCTGGGAGCGAGCGATTGCGAGCCGATTGGGTACGCCTCTGTGAATTTGAGGGTCTTTCCTGAGGGCAGGCGATATTGTTCGCTGGGACTGAGCCGCTCGCCTGCGGTTAGGGTCTCTCCATCAGCAGTGGTAAGCGTTCCACTTGCCAACAGCACCTGCTCACTACCTTGAATGTATTCCAGCTTGATGCTGTCGCTTCGTATTTCGCAGGACGGGTCGGAATCGGTGATAGTCAAAGTGCGGCGCGTTCCGTATTGACGATCTTCCTCCACAAATTCGTGTTCGTACACAGGCGTCTTTTTACTGGGAAGCAGCAGTCCCGCAAGCATCGCTGCTATTCCCCAGACGAGCCACATCAAAGAAGCGCAGTTGTAGACGACAGTGAGCGTGTCAGGTTCGGTGGCGATTTGTTGTCCCTTGTAGGTTGTCAGCGCTTGCACCGAGAGTTGATATTCGCCTGGTTGGTCGAACTGGTAGCGCACGGTTGGTCGCGTGGTGAGCGTCTTGGGCGGTTCGGCGACGCTGGCAGGGTAGGAAGCAACGCGCAAGGTGACGGCGTCCAAACTGCCCCTGTAGGGATCATCGTTGCCAACCAGTAGTGCGACTTGTGTATCGACCACCGAGCCGACGGAGAGGCGTTCTTGCGCCAGTTTGGAAACGAATCGTGCGTACGGCACGCGCACCACTTCGAAGGCGCGCGGCTCCGAAAAGCGCGTGCGGCGTTGCCCGTCGCGTTCCCACTCGATTTTGAAGCGCACCTGAAACACGCCCTCGCGGCGGGGCGTGTAGATTTCCGTGAAGAGCAGGTCGGCTGCCTGTGTATCGCCATGCGTGCCATCGTCGTACAGAGGCACGCGGTCTATGACAGTTCCTTTCGCGTCGGAGATAATGGCGCTGATAAACACGCGATTAGCAGGCGCCGAGAGGACTGCGCGCGCTTCCAAGCGCACTGCAGGCGATTGACGCCCCCAGCCGAAGATTTGGGCAGGTCGCGGTGAAATCGGCTCCACCAAGTCGCCCCAGCACCACCCTACACTCCACACAACGGCGATTATCGCACCCAGCATACGCCAATTGTAGCGCCGCTCTCTCTTAATCGCTCTCATCAGTACCGTCCGCTGTTAGCCTCCCCTGAGAGTGAATGGAATATGTTATTCCTATTATACCTCAAGTTGTCAGGCAGTGTCAAGAGTTTCGGGAGGGGGTTTGGAAAACTCCGTGAACAATTGAAGATTCCTCTATCTTAGCTTGGCATGACAGGCTTTGCGCGATGCTTGTCATGCCGAGCGCAGCGAGGCATCTCAACCCCTGACGCTCCCAACACTATCGGGGAGCGTCGCGTCGGCGTGTTTTCGCCCTTACCCACAGCTCCTTTCCCACTATGTGGGAGAGGGAGAGCGACCGTAGCGTCGGCGTCCCGCCGACGAGAGCGCAGGTGCGACGCCATTCGTGGCGTCGCTACACCGCCGACCCTGCCGAGAATACCCGCGACGGCAGGCATGTCGCCGCACCCGCCGTCGCGCCACCGGCCCCGCCGCTCACACCAAG
>JARJMV020000324.1 GCA_029335935.2 bacterium | reverse complement strand
TGCGCCCGTCGTTGGGAAGGTTCAGCAGGTCTTGCTCCGTCCAGCGACGCTTGCGCTTGGAGGTCGGTTTGGGCTTGGGAGCCGTCGCGACAGTCATCGGTATCACCTGCCGTATGATACCTCAGAAACGGCGAAGGAAGTTGGGGGAGGAACCCTGCGCCTGCGCGAGGCGGTCAGGCTCCCCCCTATCGATTGCCCTTACTTGCCGCTGAACTTCTTGTAGGTCGCCTCGTCGACGAACTTGGTGAGTTTCTGTCCGTTGTACTCGGCTTTCAGGGCGTAGCGCACCTGCGTCTTGCCAGACTTTGTAGTGCGCTCGTACTTCTCAGTCTTTACCTGATCGTCAGGTACCTCGACCGATTTGCGCTCTTTCACGCTGTAGAATTGCATAGCGCCTCCCTCCTATGGATGAATTCACAGGCATATGTGCCTGCGTGCGCCTAATATACCTCATAGCGAATACGATTCCTGCTAAACTAACGGGCGTTTGGGGCAAATTGTGCCTCAATTCAGGGCAATTCCACTTCCTCGAAGTCGCGGATGACCCATCGGACAGTGTTGTAGCCGCTTCCGATGTCTTCTTCGGGGTCGAACACGAGGTCGAGCGTGGCGTGCGGTTCTAAGGGGTAGTCGCCGCCGTCCCACAGCACGGCATCATATACGACGCTACCCTCGCTGCGCACCTTGAGGAACAGATGCCGTCCGTTTTGGCTGACTCGGCTGCCGATGACCTCCATGCCGCGGCACAGGAAGAGCGGACGCTCGTTGCCGCTGCCGAACGGCTCCAGCAGGCTAATCTCCTGTAAGAAGCGCGTCGTGACGGCGTGCGCGGGGACTTCTTGGTCGATCGCCAGCGTGGGGATGAGGTCGTTATTGGTAAGGCGTGCGTCGGCGAACTCGACGATGCGCTGGCGCAGCTCCTCGAGCCGTTCCAAGGGGACGGCGAACCCCCCTGCGGCTGCGTGCCCACCGCATTTGAAGCAAAAAGGCTTCATCAGATCGATCAGCTCCGTTAGGTTCAAGGCAGGAATGCTCCGCATCGAGCCGCGCGCGACCTGTTCGTTCTGGTCGATGGTTACGGCAATTACAGGGCGATGGTATCGGTTCATCAACTTACCAGCCACCAGCCCCACGATACCATGATGCCAGTTGGTCGAGTGCACCACCAGTGCGCGATGCGCCGTCTGACCCTCGCTTTCTACTTGCGCTATGGCTTCCTGCACGGCTGCCTCCTGGAGCTGCTGACGGTCGCGATTGTGGCGGTCTAACAGCGCGGCGATGCGTTGCGCTTCCAAGGAGTTTTCTTCCATGAGCAGTTGGAGCGCGAGTTGGGCGTCTTCGAGGCGTCCTGCGGCGTTGAGGCGCGGCGCGAGCGCGAAGCCGACATCGCGCGGCGTCGGCTTGCGCTTCATCTGCGCGACCTGCTTGAGCGACTGCAGTCCCACTCGATGCGTGCGGTGCAGCTGCTCCAAGCCGAACTTGACCAAGATGCGGTTCTCGCCCACCAGCGGCATCACATCGGCAATCGTGCCGAGCGCGACCAAATCCAACATTTTGCTGTAGAAGCCGTTGCGTGGGATATTGCGTTCGCGTAGCAACGCCTCCGCCACGCGAAACGAGACGCCCACCCCGCTCAGCTCGCGGAACGGGTACTGCGAATCGGCGCGTTTGGGGTTCACCACAGCCAGCGCGCGCGGCAGCGTGTCGCTCGGCTCGTGGTGGTCGGTCACGACCACTTCCAGTCCCGCCTCGTGGAAGGCGCATACCGCCTCGTGCGCGCGCGTGCCGCAGTCGCAGGTCAGCACCAGCCGTGCGCCTATCGCTTGCGCCTTAGGAATCGCGTTCGGGTGCAGGTCGTACCCCTCGCGCATACGGTGCGGCACATACGGCTCGACAGGCACGCCCAGCGTGCGTAGCGTGGTCACCCACAGCGTCGTGCTGGTGACCCCATCGGCGTCGTAGTCGCCATAGACCAGCACAGGCTCTTTGCGTTCCACCGCCAGCGAGAGCCGACGCACGGCAGGTTCGATGTCGGGCAACAGGCGCGGATCGGCTAAGTCGTGCAGGGATGGGTACAAGAACCGATAGGCGTCGTCAGGCTCCGTGTACCCGCGCATCGCCAGCAAGCGCGCGGTCGTCACAGTGAGATTGAGCTCCTGCGCCAATCGCTGTGCTACTGTGTCGTCCACTGCTCTCAAAATCCATCGGTAGCGAGCCATCTGGCGTTAAAGTGTACCCTGCTCCAAAGGGTATACTACCAATAATCTATGCCAGAGCCAATCAACGCCCAAACGAACACAGACGACCTGAACGCAATGCTGGAAGTGCTGCCCCCTGCCATCCGCCAATGGCTGGAGGAGCAACCCGACATCCATCAACTCCTCGAAGTGGTGCTGGATTTGGGACGCCTGCCCGAAGCGCGCTTCATGCAACGCACCATCCGCCTCGAGAGTGTGCAAGTGGAGGAGTACGACCTGCAGTATGTCGCCGAGCGCATTGGTCAGTTCGGCAAGGACAACCGCGCTGGCATCCCGCGCACCTTGCATCGCATTTCGGCGATGCGCAACCGTCAAGGCAAGGTGGTCGGGCTGACCTGCCGTGTCGGGCGCGCTATCTACGGCACGATTGACATCATCCACGACATTATCGCCTCTGGCAAGAGCGTGCTGATGCTGGGCAGACCCGGCGTGGGCAAGACCACCCGCCTGCGCGAGGTCGCTCGGGTGCTTGCCGACGAGTATGACAAGCGCGTGATTGTGGTGGACACCTCCAACGAAATCGCAGGCGACGGCGACATCCCGCACCCAGGCATCGGGTTCGCCCGACGCATGCAAGTGCCCGAACCGAGCCTGCAGCACGCCGTGATGATCGAAGCCGTCGAGAACCATATGCCCGAAGTGATAATCATCGACGAAATCGGCACGGAGTTGGAGGCATACGCGGCGCGCACGATTGCCGAGCGTGGCGTGCAACTCGTCGGCACGGCGCACGGTACCACCTTAGAGAACCTGCTGATGAACCCCACGCTCTCCGACTTGGTGGGCGGCATCCAGACCGTGACGCTCTCCGACGAGGAGGCGCGACGGCGCGGCACACAAAAAACCGTGCTGGAACGCAAAGCGCCTCCCACCTTCGATGTGCTGATTGAGATACTGGACTACCATCGGCTCGCAATCCACTTGGATGTGGCGCAGACGGTGGATCGGATGCTCCGCGGCGCGACGCCCCGCCCCGAAATCCGCGTGCAGACCGACGGCGGCGGCTTCGAGGTGGTGCAGCGCAGCGATCTGGCGCCACGCCCGATGCAGACCGAGCTGCCCCTGCACGAAACCGACGAGGAGCCGATGCGCTCCTCAGCGGTGGTCAGCGGCGACATGAAGCGCGGCGCGCCCGCGCGCGTGTTCCCCTACGGCGTCAGCCGCAGCCGACTCGAAAAAGCCCTGCGCGACCTGCACCTGCCCGCCTATGTCGCCCGCGATGTGTCCGACGCCGACGCCCTAGTGGTGCTGCACTCCACCTATCAGCGTCGCCCGCCGAAAGTGCGCGAGGCGATGCAGCGCAATATGCCCATCGCTATCGTGCGGAGCAACACCTACGCCCAACTGGTGAGCGCACTGCGCGACCTGTTCCATAAACCGCACGACGGCGAGACGGCGGAAGAGCGCGCCTTGCGCGAAGCCGAAGCGGGCGTGGAGTATGTGCTAAGCGCGGCGGAGCCGTACGAACTCTCGCCCCAGAACAGCTACCTCCGACGCCTGCAGCATCAACTCGTCGAGAAATATCGCCTGCTCTCCGAAAGCGTGGGCGAGGAGCCGAACCGCCGCGTGCGAATCCTGCCTATCTATACCGACACCGAGCGGGAGGACTGATGCCCAGCGCGCCGTTTATCACTTTCGAGGGGGTGGAAGGCGCAGGCAAGACCACCCTTGCGCAACAGCTGGCAGAGTGGCTGCGCGCTCTGGGTGTCCCAACCCTGCTCACACGCGAACCGAGCGGCGCGCTCGGCGAGACGCTACGCCCCATCCTGCTGAACCACGCGCTGGATGCCTACACCGAGCTGTTCCTCTTCTTAGCCGACCGACGCCAGCACACGCTCCAGCACATCCGACCCGCGTTGGAGCAGGGCGTGTGGGTGCTGTGCGACCGCTATGCCGACTCGACGCTGGTCTATCAAGGCTACGGGCGCAGGCTACCCCTCGAACTCGTGCGCCAACTCAACGCGCTGGCAACCGATGGCGTGCAGCCCGACCTGACCCTGCTGCTGGACGCGCCTGTCGAGATTGCGCTCGCCCGCGCGAACGAACCCAACCGCTTCGAGAGGGAGACAATAGAGTTCCACCAGCGTATCCGCGACGGCTATCTGCAAGAGGCTACGCGCGAGCCGCAACGGTTCTTCGTGCTGAACGCGCTGGAGCCTCCTGAAACGCTGCTCCGCCAAGCGCAAGCGGCCATCCAAACGCGTTTTAGGACGCCGAACCGCCCCACGGAACCCGAGACTGGACTCTCATAAGTGCATGCGCCGATGGATTGCTGCCCAGAGCCTCTGCTGGGCAGGGAGTCTCTACGCCCAACGCTAAGCAACGCGAATCTAACCTCCGACCCAGTGGTCAGCAGCGGTCTCTCGTTCCCGATTGCGCTGGAGTTTCTCGTTCCTGCTGACCCGACGCGCTTCGTCGTGATTGAGAAGAACAGCGGGCGCGTGAAACTTGTGCAAAACGGCGGCGGCGTCAGCACAGTGTGGGGCCTGCCCGTGAACTACGCCAGCGAGCGCGGCTTGTCGGCATCGCGCTGCACCCCGACTTCGCCAACAACGGCTTCGTATATCTGTACTGCGCGCGCTCCAACATGACGGGCGACGCAGGCGGCTCAAGTGGAAATCTTGGCAGTGATGGCGCACTGCCACTTCCGCTGGGCAAGGGCAGAAGACGATACCCGATGGCTGACTCTCTATACCATCCCTGAGTATAGGGTACTCTTTGGGCGCCTATGGTTCGCTTGCAACGCCACGAGTTCAGTCAGGTGCGTATGGGCGTCGATACGCTGATGGTGGTCTACGCCGCGCGTGAGGAGCAGGCAGTGCGAGCCTGCCGCGCCGCCTATGCGCGTATCAGCGCACTCGAGGAGATGATGAGCGACTACCGCGCCGACAGCGAGTTGAATCAATTATGTCAACGCGCGGTGGGTCGCTGGGTCAAGGTTAGCCCGGAGTTATTTTATGTGCTTTGGCGGGCGCAGAAGTTGGCGCGTCAGACGGGCGGCGCTTTCGATGTCACGGTGGGCGCGCTGGTGCGGCTGTGGCGGGAGGCGCGACGCACAGGCAAGCTACCTGACGACGCCACCCTGCGCGAGGCGCAGGCGCGGTCGGGCTATCGTCTGCTGACACTCTGTCAGCGCCGACGCGCCGTTCAACTGAAAACCGAAGGCGTGCAGCTCGATTTGGGCGGTATCGCGAAGGGCTATGCTTGCGACTGGGCGTTGCGCGTGCTGCGTCAGCACGGGATTGCGTGCGCGCTGGTGCAGATGGGGGGCGACATAGTGGCTGGCGACGCGCCGCCCGACGCACCAGGCTGGCGTATCGCGCTGGCAGAGGGCGGTGCAACGACGCTGCAACGCGCCGCGCTCTCCACTTCAGGCAGCACCGAGCAATATGTGGAAATCGGAGGCGTGCGCTATGCACATCTCATCGACCCGCGCACAGGGTTAGGGCTAACAAAGCTTACACTGGCGCATGTACGCGCCCCGAATGGCGTCACTGCCGACAGCCTCGCGACCGCCGCCGCCGTGCTGGGCGCGCCTGCAGCCAAACAACTGCAGCAACTCTATCGAGGGGTCGTAGTAACAGTTGTTGAAGCAGACTCGGATGGGTAAGCTCCTCAAAGGTTAAAGCGTCTCTTCTGTTTTGCGTCCTCTCCTGCCTAACCCGCGAACGGGATTGGTTCCCCCTGCAAGCAGGGGAAACCGTTGGTTGCTACGCATGGAGGGGGTCAAAAACAGCCCCGCGCCATCCCGCACTGACGCACTGGCGAACGCTAAAGTTGTACGCTCACCAGCTTTGTCTCTCCGCGTGTGGAGAGGGGCGTTTGAGGCACTTGTGATCTGCACGATCGAAGCGACAAGGAACATCGGTGTTCGCGGTGCAGCGGCAGTGGCGCCGCCGCACCGTCGGAGCGGTTAGCCAGCCGATTTCATGCGCAGCGCAGCGGCATAACGCGCGTTCACCACATCCCAGTCAATCGCTTGGATGAACGCATCGATATAACGCGCGCGCGCCGTCTGGAAGTCCAGATAGTAGGCGTGTTCGTACACATCCATTGCCAGCAGCACCGTGCAGTTCCACATGTGGAAGGTGTTTTGCGCGTCGCCGATGTAGTTGAACAGGCTGCCGTCGTCGTGATCATAGGCGAGCCACACCCAGCCGCGACCGCCCATACCCGTGCCCTTGAGGTCTTCCAGCCAGCGTTCGTAGGAGCCGAAATAGCGGGCGAGCGCGGCGCGCAACTCGTTGCTCGGTTCGGAGCCGCCGCCGCCGAGATTCTCAAAGTAGAGTTCGTGGTTCTTGAAACCGCCGTAGGCGAAGGTATAGTCGACCTTCAGCGAGCGAATCAGGCTGTAGCTCTGGTTGCCCTTACTGAAGTCGTCGGAAGTGAGCTGCGCCAGCGCACGGCGGATTTCGTTCGTCTTATTCGCGTACCCCTGATAGAGTTTGTAGTGTTCCTCGTGCGTTTTACGCGAGATGCCGAATTTCTCGGTCTCGAACACTTTCTCGGGCAGGGGCTTGGCAGTGACTTCGAGTACCTGTATCTCAGCCATAGTGGATACCCTCCTGTGAGTTGGTATAGCCAGCGCGTGGGGAGCGAGCGCGGCAAGGGCGGTGGTCGCCGCTGCCTGCTGCAGGAACTCCCGTCGCGAAAGGCGTTTTACGCTCATAACAGGAGCATTATACCCGTTCCGCAAGATTACCTATCCATCCGCAGCACATCATCGTAGGTCTCGCGTGCCACAATCACACGCGCCTCGCCCCCTCGCACGGCGACCATCGCGGGGCGCGGATAGCGATTGTAGTTGCTGCTCATGGAGTAGGCGTATGCGCCTGTGGTGAGAACCGCAATCACATCGCCTGTGTGGGTTTCGGGGAGGTAGGCGCAGTCGATGATTGGGTCGGTCTCGCAGTGTTTGCCCATGATGCGGTAGGTGCAGGTATGCGGTTCTGCGGCGCGCGTGGCATGGCGTGCGGTGTAGCGTGCGCCGTACATTTGGGGACGCGGGTTGTCGGACACGCCGCCATCCACAATCAGGTACTTGCGCGGTAGGTTCGGCTGCTCGTGCGGAACCTGCTTCACAGCGCCGATGCGATAGAGCGTGACGCCCGCCTCCGCAATCAGCGAGCGTCCGGGTTCAACGCCCAGCGCAGGTTCGGGATAGCGATATTGCTCGCACGCCTCACGCAGTGCGCCGATAAGCGTCTGCGCATACGCTTGCACCGACGGGGGCTGATCGTCGGGCGTGTAGCGCACGGCCAGTCCGCCGCCGATGTTGAGCAGCGGCGCGATATAGCCGAAACGCTGGCGCACGGTGTCGGCGAACTCCACCATCGCGGTCGCCGCCGATACAAACGCACTCAAATCGCTAATCTGCGAACCGATATGGCAATGGAACCCCCTAAGCATGAGCGTAGGCGTTTGCAGCACCGATTCCACCGCACGGTAGGCGTCGCCGTTGAGCCAGTGGAAGCCGAACTTGCTGTCGCGCTGACCCGTGCGGATTAGCGGATGCGTCTCGGCATCCACTTCGGGCGCGACGCGCAGCATTATTGGCGTTGGGGTGTGAGCAAGCGCGTGCAGGCGGCGGATTTCCTCGAAGTTGTCGATGACTATCGCGCCGATGTCTGCTTGCAACGCCATCTGCAGCTCAGTTTCAGTTTTGTAAACGCCGTGTAGGTGGATGCGCTCGCGCGGGAAGTCTGCCTGCAGCGCGGTGTAGAGTTCGCCGCCCGACGCCACATCCAAGCCCAGCCCCTCGTCGGCGATAATCTGGCAGAGGGCACGGTTCAGCGCAGCTTTGCCTGCGTAGACGATTTCCGTGTCTGGCTTGAGCGTCTCGAACGCAGCGCGATACTCGCGACAACGCCTCCGCAGCGCGTCCTCGTCCAACACATAGAGGGGTGTCCCGAACCGTTCTGCCAACTCCAGCGCGTCGCAACCGCCGATTTCCAAGTGTCCGCGCGCGTTAACCCTTTGCGTGCCCAACCACATCGGCGCAAGAGTATACCTACAATCGGAGAAATATCAATGAACGATTGCCCCCAAGTGGCGTTTAAAGGATATGGCAGAGAGCAAATGCTTTCTGACTATCTAACTGAAGGAGGAGTCTCGAATGAAGCGCCAACTGTTGTGGTTGGTAGCGATAGGCGCAGTAGCCGCGCTTGCGTATGCGCAGACGGTCACTGTGCGCGCCACGTTTGGGCAAGGCTTCGCGGGCGTTCCCGACGCCGAGCGCCCCAACGCGCAGTTCCGATTCGCGGTCAAAAGCATCGAATACAACGGTCAGTCCCGCAAAGGCGGCGGGTTCGAGATTGAAGTGCGCGGCGCAAACGCGGTCACTACGGTTCAGCTGACCAGCTTGGCGGAGCTGTCGGTCGATGCGGAGAATGGCGTGGCGACTTTTGCGGGGCGCGGTTGGGCGACTCAGCGCACTCGGCAAGGTATGCGCCGCACGCAGGGCATCGTAACGGTGCGCGTGGCGGATAACCGCGACGCCGACAGCACGGAGGGCGACCCCGATACAATTGCGGTGGCGTTCCGCACCGCCCCCGACGCTGAACCTGTGTTTACCTATCGCGGCGTGGCGCTGCGCGGCGACATCCGCGTGGTGGAAGAGACCCGTTCCAGATAAGCTCCCCTGCCTCCCCCATGCCTCCACACGGGTGGGGGAGATACTAATCGTCCGTGCGCATCGCTTTGCGCCACTTCTCACACAGTTCCAACGCCTCACGCGCCTGACGCCACAAGAGCTGCTCCTGCTTGAGTTGCTCGGCAGGCGAGAGAGTGGGTACTGAGTCGTGGAGATGGGGCGGCGGCGTTTCCAAGTATTGGCGCACAGCGTTCAGGAACGCATCGTAAAGCGCCGCCGTCTCGGGCGGCAGGGCGTCGGGACCGCG
>JARJMV020000290.1 GCA_029335935.2 bacterium | reverse complement strand
ATCCGCGGTTCCTGTATATGAGCAAGGAACACGAGGACGCGTTGGTGATGTTGCACTACGCCATTACGCGCAATCGCGGCGCGGGCGCGCTCCTGGGCGATATCGGACTGGGGAAGACCACGATTAGCCGCAAACTGATTGAGATTTTAGACCCCATCCAATACAAAATCGCGCTGATCGTGAACCCGATTTTGACGCCTATCCAACTGCTCCAAGAGATCCTGCACCAGTTAGGCGTGGAAGTGTCCACGCGCAATCGCCAGCAACTGGTGCAGATACTCCACGAGCATCTAATCAACATGTACGAGCACGGGCAGCGCGCTGTGCTGATGATCGATGAAGCGCACCTAATTCGCTCCGCCAACACTTTTGAGGAGCTGCGTCTGCTGCTGAACTGCCAGATGAACGACCAGTTCCTGATAAGCCTCATCTTGCTGGGGCAGTTGGAGTTGCAGAAGAAGTTGGAGCGTGTGCCTGCCCTGAAGCAGCGACTGGCGGTGCGCCATGTGTTGAAGCCGTTAGACCAGCAGGAGACGGCGAACCTGATTGAGTACCGCATGCGCGTGGCAGGCTACGCAGGGGAGCGCATCCCGTTCACACCCGACGCGCTGTACGAACTCTATCAGTTTACTGGAGGCTATCCGCGCCTGATTTGCCAACTGGCAGACAACGCGCTGGTGATTGGCATGGCGCAGAAGACGCAAGTCATCGACGGCTACCTCATGCACGGCGTGATTCAGGACTACGAGGGCAAGGAGTGGTGAGCATGAACTTGGTCGATGCGATACGAACCGCGACACAACAGCGATTTCATACACCGACGCCTGAACCAGCAGTTGCCGTCGCGCCCCCTGAAGAGAGCGAGGGCGTGCAGACCGTGCGCTTTGAGGTGCGCCTGACCAACCAGCAGCTCTATGATTTGCTGCAGTGGCTCGCGCGCAATCTGCACCCTGTGATGACTTTGCGCGAGGCGGCGAGCTATTTACGCTTGCGCACTGCAGAGGTGGTCGCGCTCGCCGAAAATGGAGAGGTGCCTGCTTTCAAAGTGGATGGCAAATGGCGATTCCTCAAGAGCGCACTGGACGAGTGGATGCTGGCGCAGCGCGCCGCCGAGTTTTCTACAAGTGAGGAGGAGACGCATGTCGCTTAAGAAGCGCAAACCTACGGTTAAGGGTGAAAGCGTGGTCGCCCTCGATCTCGGCTCCAGTAGCCTCAAGTTGTGTGTGGGCGCACTGCAGGGGCGTACCCTACTGGTTCAACGGCTGACGGAGACGCCCATGCCGACAAACGCATTCCGCGAGGGCGCGATTTTAGACCCCGACGCCGTGTATAAAACACTGCGCACCACCCTGACTCACGCGCACGCAAAGGTCAAGCGCGTGTATCTGACGGTCGGCGGACCGCAGACCACCGCGCGCCCGATCCGCCTGCCCCGCATGACGCCTGAGGCGCTGCAGAAGTCGATCCAGTACGAGGCAACGCGCTACCTGCCCTCCGCCGCCGAGGAGCATCTGATTGGCTTCCAAATCCTGCTCTCCAACGGCGAGGAGCAGATGGAGACGCTTCTGGTGGCGGCGCCGCGCTCCACGACCGACCCGCTGCTGGATTTGGTGGAGCGCGTGGGGCTGGAGCCGCAGGTGCTGGAGCTGCAGCCGTTCGCCGCGCTGCGCACAGCGCAGGCAGTCCACGGCGACACTTTGCCGTTCGCCTACGCACTGGTGGATTTCGGCAGCGAGCATACGCAAATCACAGTCGCGCGCAACGCAACGCTGGTACTCACACGCTACATCCCCATCGCGAGCGGCACGCTCACCGCCGCACTCAAGGGCTACTTCAACTACACCGAAGAAGAAGCCGAACAGATCAAGCATCACCTGAACTTGGAGGAGCTGCTCCACATCGGGCAACCGCAAGAGAACCCGCCGCTGCGCCTGATACAACCGATAGTCGACGAGTTGATTCGCGAGATTCGCCGCTCGCTGAACTACTATCAGTCGCAGTATCAGCCGCAGGGCGGACGCGGAGCGATTGAACGGCTCTATCTGTACGGCGGGGGCGCGCTGATGCAGGGCGTCGCCGCCTACTTCGAGCAGAAGCTGGGCATCCCATCGGAACGGTTAGACCCGTTCGCATGCGACGCCATCCAATCGGTAGGCGTACATCCTGACCAGTTAGCCGATGCGGCGCGCTGGGTAACTGTGTTGGGCGCGGCGCTTGCGCCCATCGAGATGGCGCAGCCATTCGCCACGCCGCGTTCGGAAGAGACGCCTCACGCGGAAACCGTCGCCGCCTAAGGAGGTCGCTATGGCAGTGATTAACCTGATTGCACAGGAACAGCAGGTATGGCGCGCAGCGCAGCGTAAGACGCGCCTGTTGGGCATGGGCGCCGTGCTGGTGGTTGGACTCATCAGCGTCGGCTGGGGCGCACTGCTGCTCGCCTCAGCAGGAGTCACGATGCAACGCGCACGCATCGAGGAGCAGATGGTCAAGCTGCGCCCAACGCTTCAACAACTCCAACAGACGCGGGCGGAACTGGGCGCGCTGCAACCCCTCGTGGAGACCCTGCAGAACGCTCGCAAAGATACAGGGCGCTGGCAGCAACTGTTCCAACACTTCGCGCAGCACACGCCCAACGGCTGCTACCTCACCGGCGCGGAACTGGGCAAACGCACCGACCCCAAGAAACCGATGGAGATTACCCTCAAAGGCGTCGCCGAGAACCAACAAATTGTAGGCGAGTTCATGCTACGCGTGAATCAACACCCCGAGCTGGAACAGGTGCGCCTCGACTACAGTCAAGAGCGCGCCCTCAGCGAGCAACTCACCGCCGTCGAATTCCAAGTCACGGCGCAAATCAAAGGCACAGCGATACAAACCCAAACCAGTCAGGAGGGCGGACAAAGTGGCGGTCAGTAAACGCACCCAACGCGCCCAACGCACGAACAAACTGCTCAGCCTCGCCCTCGGCGGCGCGCTCACCGTCGGCGCAGGAAGCCTCTACCTGCCCTGGAACAGCTTGCAGAGCGCGCAGGAGCATCTCCGCTCCAAGCAAGAGGAGCTCCAGCAGGCTCAGCAAGCCGCAGGGCAACTGAAACAGACCATCGAGCAACTGCAAACCACCCAACGCTCGCTCCAATTCTTAGAGCGCGGCGTGAGCCAAGCCGCCTATGTGCCAACCTTGCTCAAACAGTTTGAGCAGATCGTGCAACAGCGCAACCTGCAGATCGTCTCCGTGCGTCCCCAGGCGCCCCCGCCCAAAGTGGTCGCAAACCCCGACCAGCAGGCGGAGACCCCGAAAGAGCCGCCCAAACCCTACGAGGAGCAACTCTTCGAGATTCAACTGCGCGGCAAATTCTGGGATATGATGAGCCTGCTCAAGACGCTGGAGACCTTCCCGAAAATCTTGGCGGTGCAGAGCTTACAAGCAAACGCGAAGACAGGCGCAGAGATGTCCACCGAGAACCCCGACTTGGAAATAAAGATGATCGTGAAAGCGTTCATCTTTCGCGGGGAGCAGGCGCGTCCGAGCACGACCGCGCCCACAGGAGGCTAACCATGGCGAGTAAAGAGACCGACGGCGCGAAGAAACCCACGAACCAGAAGCAGCTGCTAATTTTATTGGCGCTGTTCGCGGTGCTGATTACCGTAGGCGTGGTGCAGTTTGGCGGGCTGCTGTTCGGAGGCGAGGCGCCGCCGCCTGCCACTACGAACAACGCCAATCGCACGGCGTCGGGGGAGGACGCGGGCAGTTCAAACGCGCCCTCGCCCACAGGCGTTCAGCTGCCGCCGCTGGCGTCGCGCGATCCGTTCCGACCCATGCTGACAGTGGCGCAGGCAACCCCCGAAACGAACAAGGTCGTACGACGCGAGCCGCCGACGCGCCCGCGCACCGAAATCACGGGCAATCCGCCGAGCGTGTCCCCAATGACGCTGCCTAGCGGCGCGTTCGGGCTGCAACCCGCCGAAACGCCTGCAAACCCTGAACCCGAAACGCCTCGCTACACCGTCACAGGC
>JARJMV020000309.1 GCA_029335935.2 bacterium | reverse complement strand
CTGGAAGAACCAGTCCATCGCGTCGCCCCAGACCTCTTCCGCGACGCTTTGGAAGTCGGCAGTAGTCGCGTGGCTGTAGGCGTAGCGCTGGCGATAGCGCGTTAGAAGGTCAAAGAACCGCTCCGTGCCCAGCACCCAGCGGAGCTGGTGCAGCACCCACGCGCCCTTGCGATAGGCGAAGTTCGAACTGAATATCGCGTTCACGCTGCTGGTATCGTAGCGATAGACGCTGCCATCCAGTCTGCTGGGGCGACGGCTCAGCATCGCGTTGCGTAGCGCGACGGGGTCGCTCGCGCCGTTCTTGAACTCTTCCCACAACGCCTCCGAGTAGGTGGCGAAGCCCTCGTTGAGCCAGATGTCGTTCCAAGTGGCGCAGGTAATCATGTCGCCCCACCACTGGTGCGCCAACTCGTGCGCCGTGAGCGACTCGCCGAAATCGCCCTGACCACTCATCGTCTGATGCTCCATACCCCCACCGAACTGGAACTGGTAGATTCCGTACCGCTCCTGAATGAACGGATACACTCCATACAGATCGCTGAATACACGCAGCATCGGAATGCAGCGTTCCCACGCTGCGCGATTCGTTGCCGTGTTGCTTTCGGGGTAGATGTAGAAGTCGACAGGCATCGTCTGCCCGTTGTAGGTGAAAGAGCGCGACCAGTATTGATAGTTGGTTGCGGCGAACGCCACCAGATAGGGCACTATGGGGTAGTTGTGCTGGTAGCGGTAGCTTCGGCGGTTGTTGGGCAGGTCGGCAGTCTCTTGGAGCATGCCGTTTGCGACGGCGAACATATCGCGCGGGGTAATCAGCGTAAAGGTGAGCGTCGCCTTGTCGGTGTTCTCGTCCTTCGCGGGCCACCAAGTGTAGGCGTAGTAGGGCTGGCTGAGTGTGGCGACGATGATTGCGCCCGACGAGCGCGTGGTGAACTCTATCGAGCCGAAGCCGCGCGACACGGGCACGCCCTGATAGTCCACCTGTAGCTGGAACACCTCGTTTTGCGTGTAGGTGCGGTCGAACTCGGCGCGGACCGTGGTGATGCTCTCGCGCGTGAAGGTAATGGGGCGTCCGTCCAAGCGCAATCCTGTAATGAGGAAGTTGTCGCGCAGGCGAAAGCGAAAAGCGTTCAGCGTCGGTTGAGCCACTTTCACGGTCATCACGCACGAGCCGACGAGCGTCTGCGTGCTGGGGATTATCTCGAGCGTGAGGTCGTAGTGCTGCACATCGGTGAGTTGGGGGTCTTGCAGGAGCAGTGGGAACGACAGCAGGCGCAGCTCAGGGTGCTTCAGCGCGGCGTTGTGGGCGCGTCCGCAGAGCGCACAGCCCTCGCCACCTGCCCACGCCGCCCCAAAACTCAGCAACGTCCAGAGAATCAACAAGGCGCGCATGCCCCAATTATAGCGCATGCGTGCGATTCGGGTATCTTTAAGGGTATGGAGATACTGGCGGCGTCGCTGACGGTGTTTGTGCTGGCGATATTCGTGGGGTTCGAGGTGATCACCAAAGTGCCCCCGACGCTGCACACGCCGCTGATGTCGGGTTCCAACGCGATATCGGGCATCACGATTATCGGCGCGATACTGTCAGTGGGGGCGCAGCACACCACGCTCAGCGCGGTGCTGGGCGCGATTGCCCTTGTGTTCGCCACGATTAATGTGGTGGGCGGCTTTTTGGTGACCCATCGGATGTTGCAGATGTTCAAGCCCAGTCGGCGCGAGTCGCTCCCGAGTCAGGTAAAATAGTATGGGAGGCGCGACGATGCGAATTGAACTGCTCTATTATCCCGAGTGCCCCTCGCACGAGCGTGCGCTGGAGTTGATTCACGAAGCGCTGGCGCAGGAGGGCGTTTCGGCGGAGGTGGCAGTGGTTCGCATCGACACGCAGACACAGGCGGAGCAGTATCGCTTCATCGGCTCGCCCACCATCCGCATCGACGGGCGCGAGCTGCAACCCCAGCTCCACTTGCCCTACCGCCTAACCTGCCGCACCTTCCAACGGGAAGATGGACGACTCGCGCCGCTCCCCTCGCTGAGCATGCTCCGCGAGGCAATCCGCAACAGTGAAGGAGGTTGAGGCTATGGAAATCGGTCAATCGGCATATGATTTCGAACTGCCCGGCGTGGACGGCAAGACCTACTCGCTCAAGGACTTCGCCGACAAGCCAGTGCTGGTGCTGTTTTTCTGGTGCAATCACTGCCCGTATGTGAAGGCGTATGAAGAGCGCGTCGTCCAACTCGCGAAAGAGTTCGGCGACCGCGTTGCCTTCGTCGCCATCAACTCGAACGACCCGACCCAGTACCCCGAAGACAGCTTCGAGAACATGCAAAAGGTCGCCCAAGAGAAGGGCTACCCGTTCCCGTACCTGTTTGATGCGACTCAGGCGGTGGCGCACGCCTACAAAGCCTCGCGCACGCCAGAGTTCTTCGTGTTCGACGGGGAGCGCGACCTGAAATATCACGGTCGCCTCGACGACAACTGGGAGCATCCCGACCAGGTGCGTCACGAGTATGTGCGCGACGCGATTATGAGCCTGCTGCAAAACGACATCCCGCATGTCTCGCATGTGCCGCCCATCGGCTGCACCATCAAGTGGAAGCACTGAATAAGTGGGCTGCAGGCATCACGCCTGCAGCCGCCGGATCAAGGGAGTGTGGTGGGTGAACCTACAGATACAAGCGCACGCCCAGTAGGATGAAGAGCGCGAGCCATGCGCCCAGCATGCCGATGCTGACGCGCCCCAGCTTCTCTGCCCAAGGGCGCACCTCGCCTTTACCCGAGTCGTACAGCACCAGCACCAAGTAGGCAATCACAGCGACGCCCACAACAGTGGTGAGCGCGAACACAAGCACCGACGCCCAGTCCCACACGAATGGGTAGTCGGCGACGCGGTAACCGTAGCGAGCCACCGAGGTCGCGCGTATCGTCTCGCGGATGACGCCGATACCCAACAAGCTCAGCAGCCAGAACCCCAGCGCGCGCACGCCGCCCGTGAGCGGGTCCAGATGGCGAAAGCCCTCGCGTATCAGCAACGCTATGAAAGTGAATGCGAGCGCCATCACGATGTGCAGTCCGAACTGGATGCCCTGCGTAAACGACCACGCGATGCCCGTAATCCAGAGCAAAGGCGCGGAGACCAGTGCGAGCCGCTTGCCCAGATTGCCTACCTGTGTCAGGTACTCGTAATCGGCGTCGTCGCGCTGTCGGAAGTACCACGCAAACAGCATCAGCGTCACGCCCAGCGACAACACCGAGCTTACCAACAGCAAGAAGGCGACGCGCGGCAGGTTGTAGGCGTGGAACACGACACCGCGCGTGTCGGGTTCAAGGTTCGGCGCGTACCACTCGCGCCAGTACTCGGGGTAGAGCTGCGTGTTGGCTAACACATGCATAATCCAGCCTGCCAACAAGATGAGCGCGATGGATAAGCCCGACGCCCACAGCAACCGTCCCTGCGGCGAACCTTTGAGGTAGAACAGGTATGCCATGCTATAGCCGCCCATCACCACGAAGATGAAGAGCGTACTCCAGAAGCCTGTGAGCGTGTTCGCCGCGTACCAGAGCGGGTCGTAGATAGTCTGCACGAACAGGAGGGGCGCGATGCCCGTCACTACGCCCAGCCCGACAGCGTTCGGCGCGAGGCGCGCCGCCACACGCGCGAGCCGACGCTGCCATTCATTCCCGCGCAGGAACGCCCAGAGCGCGAAGCTCGCCGCGCCCAAAGCCAGCGTCACAAAGAAGATATGCAGCACAAAGGTCGCCACCAGCAACACTTGGATGAGCGTGGGATGGAGCGGCGCACCCAACGGATCGCGCATCATCCGCAACATCTCGGTGTTGAGCATCTCCATACTAAATCACCTCCGAGCTAAAGCGGCAGGCGGCTCGCCCTCTTCCACCAAGCTTTGGAGATACATCGCCATCGCCGCGCGCTCCTCTGCTGTGCCCTTCACAGGATGCATGTAGGGGAAACCGCCAATCGCGTTGAGATACGCCTCAATCGACTCGCGGGTCTTCGCGCCGCGCATGCGCAGCAGCTCATCGACGGGGCGTAGGCGCAGCTCGTGTCGCCCCACCTGAATCGCCGTCTGACGACTTACACTGTGGCACGAGGCGCACTGCTGCAGCACCAGCTGCTTGCCAATCTTCCAGTAGCGTTGCGTATCATACAGTTCTTGTGCAGTCTTGGGCGGCTTCACGAACGGCAGCTGCCCGAGAACGCCTTCTTGATTGAGACGCGCCTCCTCGTTGCGTGCGCCACGCGATGGGATATCGGCTATCACGAGCTGATTCGAGGACATGTAGCCTGCGATGATGTCGGGTTTACGCATCACCTCGCGGGTGCGTTCTGCGCCAAAGATTGCCAAAAACAGCACGCCCATCGCGCCCAGCGCGATTATCGGACGCTGCATGCGCGGCGCGATAATGTTCACCAGCAGCCCCAGCAGGGTCAGCACGGCGCCGCCCAATATCGCCTGATAGGTGATTGCAGGTACAGCGCGGCTCGCCATCACTTGGCGCGCATGCTCAGGCAGCGTCGGGTAATACCAGAACTGCCAAATCAGCGCGCCCACAATCAATCCTGCCAACCCCAAAATCGAGGCGCGACGAATAATATGCTCGCGCCACGGCGAACCTTTCGGCATCAGGGAGGCAATCAAGCACGCCCACGCTGCCGTGATGGTGAACATCAACGAGAGTCGCATAAACAGCATCGGGTAGTAGGTGGGGTTGTAGAAACCATCCAACGAAGCGCCAGTCTGGAGCCACGCGCCTGGCGTGAGCTTGAACGAGAGGATGCCGACGATTATCGCCATCGTGCCCGTCGCACCCAGCGCCAAAATCCACGCCAGCTTGAGATGTGTGCGCGGGTTCACGCGCCCCAGTGTGTAGTAGTAGACGATTATCCCAACCACATCGATTAAGAACATGTACCACTCCGCGCCCCAATACAGCACGAAGTTGTGGATGAGAGTGGAGATACCGCGCGGATTGGCGGCAGTCGTCGTCTGCCATATGCCCACGCCTGCTAACGCGCCGAACACATACGCGAACACCAGTAGCCCCAACGCGCTGCGCTTGAGGTACTCGTAAAATTCGGGGCGGTTCTCGTAGACAGCGCGGCGTTCCAAGTACAGATTGAACCACGCCGCAGCGACGGTCAAATGCGAAGCCAGCACATGAAACGCGGCGACTATCGCCACATACATCGCCGAATGCACAAAAACGCCTTCCCAAGTTGGATACATCGCTATCCTCCTAAGCCGTCAGTGCGTATAGAAAACCGTTCCGTGAAATTTATCACGAAGCGGCGTCTACTTGTCATAATACTACCCAAGCTTAGCCTAATTATACCCCACGCAACTCCCAGAATGCAAGAGTTTGTGATTTGTTTCACGAATGGGGTATACTTACCCGTGTAGGAGGCTTTGCGTATGAGGAGTTTATACACACTGTCGATGAGTCTTCTGGTGATAGCGTTGCTGAGCGGGTGTCAGCGCCCTGCAACGGTAGGCGCGCCTGAACCTCAACTGCCGAACTATCCCGACAACATTCCGCTGCGCGCACGAGGTTTGGGTTTGCCTGGAGGCGGCGCGGCTGGCTCTGCGCCTGCAAACGAACCTACTCAATCCACGCAAGTAGCGTCGGCAAAGCCAGCATCGCCCGAAGAGTGGGGCAAGCAGCTGTTCAATCAGCACGGATGCGTCAGCTGCCATTCCAATAAGCAAGTTGCGCCGCTGCTGGAAGGGCTATACGGTCAGGCGGCACACGCGCTGGCAAACGGCAGCACAATCAAGGCAGACGAAGACTACATTCGTGAATCCATTATCAACCCGACAGCAAAAGTCGCTAAAGGCTACCCGCCAATCATGCCTTCTTTTAGCCACCTGCCCAAGGAGGAGGTGGACGCGCTGGTAGCTTACATCAAGAGTTTGTAGCCTGAGAGCCTTGCCCCGAAGGTCAGACCCGCAAGGCGTGTTAGGGGCAGACCTGCGTGTCTGCCCCTACATGGGGACTCTTATTCCGTGTTTTCTGGGATAAACCCGTCGTAGACGGGCAGGAAGTCGCGCCACGCTTCGCGCGAGATGGCTTTCGCGTATTGCGTGAGGCTGAGGTAGGGCACGAAGGTCGGACGGCGCGGCTTGCGCGCGAGTTTCATCCCCGCTTGCTGCGGCGTGCGGTCGCCCTTGACCAAGTTGCACCGTCGGCAGCACGCCACGAGGTTCTCCCATGTGTCGCCTCCGCCCATACTGCGCGGGATCACATGGTCCACTGTCAAGTCGCGCGAGACATGCCCACAGTATTGGCAGGTGTAGTTGTCGCGGGCGAGGATGGCGCGGCGGCTCACGCGCACCTGCGGCAGTGGACGCTTCACCATGTAGCGTAAGCGCACTACCGACGGCGCCTCAAAGCCTCCTGACACCGTACGCACATAATGACCGTTCGTCAGCACTACTTCCGCCTTCCCCGTGAGTATCATGTTCACGGCGCGGCGCATCGTGCAGAGATTGAGCGGCTCGAAGTTCTGATTGAGAACAAGCACCTCAGCCATAGCGGCGCAGCCTCCTTGACCCCCTATAATAAAATCGGGGAGCCATACGCACAGACTCGCGCAGGCTCCCCGGCAACACACGCGCCTGAACGGCGCGGCAACGGAACCGCCCGCGCGTGCCAAACCAGGAGCCTGTGCTCCAACGCTCACACTCGAACCCGTTTAGTCCGTGCATCGGCATCACCCATATTATAGCTCATGTTGCGCTCTAAATGCAAGCGCCACTCAGGTATACTCCCCCGTGGAGGGAATAGTTCCGATGAATGGGGCGCAGATGCATCTGATGTTGAACCACTTGCCTGTGATGGGTACGCTGTTCAGCCTGCTGTTGCTCGCCTGGGCAGTTCTTCGACGCAGCCCAGAGCTGCTGAAGATTGCGCTGGTAGCGGTCTTACTGGCGGGCTTGAGCAGCGTGCCTACATATCTCACTGGCGAACCTGCCGAGGAGGTCATCGAGCATATGCCTGGCGTGGATGAGGCGTTCATCGAGGAACACGAGTCGATGGGCAAGTTTGCCCTTTGGAGCGGTGTGGGGCTGGCGATTGTGGCAGTGGTTGCGCTGGGCGCAGGCTTGCGCAACCCTAACAGGCTGATTCTGGGCGCCGCGGTGGCGTGGCTGGTAAACGCCCTTGTGTTCGGCGTGATGGGCTACACCGCGCATCTGGGCGGCATGATACGCCATCCCGAAATACGGGGCAGTACAACCGCCGCCGCGCCTAACGCCGACGCTAAGCACCACGAGGCGGATGAGGATTAGCGCGCCAACGCCAGACAACGACACAGAATCCGTCATAAACACCACGATGCGACTGACTGCGACGCTGTGGGGAATAGGTATCGCACTACTAAGCGGCTGTGGCGGCGATAATCCCGCCCAATCGCCTCAGGAGGCGCAACAACCCGTGCAAATCGAATCGGAGACCCGAACAGCGAACCTCAAGTTCGCCTTCAATATGCTGAACCAGTTGGACGCCTCTGATACAGGCGCGAACCTATGCTTTTCACCCCTGTCGCTCATGCTGGCGCTGAGCATGACGCTCGAAGGCGCGGAAGGCGAGACCTACGACGCCATCGCCCGAACGCTGGGCTATGAACAGATGCGCTTCGATGCAATCAATCGGCAAGCTCATCAGCTGGTCAACCTGCTGCGCCCCACAGATGAGGCGGTCGCGATCCACGCCGCCAACGGCTTGTGGGTGCAGCAAGGCTTTGAGCTACAGCCAGACTTCCTGCGCGCGCTACTGACCTGGTACGAATCGCGCGTGGAGCGTATCGATTTCACCGCCGCCGATGCCGCCGAGCGCGTCAACGGCTGGGTCGCCGAGCAGACGCAAGGAATGATTAAGGAGCTCTTCCAAGCAAGCGATTTTGACGCAATGACCCGCTTGGCGTTGGTGAACACGCTCTACTTCGAGGGCAAGTGGCAATATCCGTTCGGAAAAGAGGCGACTCAGGACGCCCCGTTCTACTTGGAAGACGGCAAAACCAAGCAGGTTCCACTGATGCGCCTGTCGGAGCGGCTGCCGTATCTCAGGGGTGAGGGTTTCCAAGCGGTTGCGCTGCCCTACGGCGAGGGCGACTACCGATTCTATCTCTTTCTGCCTGACAAAGGGCGCACGGTCGCCGAGTTGCGCAAGCAGTTGACGCCTGAGAACTGGAGCCAGTGGATGG
>JARJMV020000308.1 GCA_029335935.2 bacterium | reverse complement strand
CCAGTGCGTCTGCATCGGGACGGTAGAGAGGTGGCTGAGCCGCTGCCCGATTAGCTCGGTCTGATTGAACCCGCGCATCGCCCGCCGATAGGGATGGATGGGCACGGGTACAATCGCGTCTGCCTGCCTCAGCGGCGCGTGCGCAGGATATTGGAACGCTTCCCACAGGAGGCGCGCCAGCGGTTCGGCAGCGCGCCGCCAACGGCGGAACTTAAGGTTAATCACGGCGCGGCGCACACTCCCCATGTAGAGACCACCGCACACCGCCCAATCGAAGGCGTAGTCACTATTTAGACAGGCGCGACAGTCGCCCAACTCGCGCATGGGCGCGCCGCAGCGCGGACAGGCAGGAGGCAGATTGGGCGTCAGTTGCGCCTGACACCGTTCGCACAGAAAGTCGTCGTAGGGGCGCCCGCACGCCACACAGCGCGACGGATAGAGCACATGCCACAGCCTGCTCAGCACAGCTCAACGATAAATCACATCTAACACCACATCCCGAATGCCCGGGCGCTGGCGCAAGATCCGACGAATCACTTCCATCTCCGCTTTGATGTCGATATCGTGCCCACGCATACCGCTCACCGTACCGCGCAGGTATACCACGCCGTGAAACACCTGCACATCCAAGCGCGAGGAGTCGATATGGCGTTTGCTAATCTCGCGCAGCACCATCCGACGGGTCTCCACATCGGCTAATGCCATCGTTCGTGTCCTCCTGCTGTATTATAGCATATCCCCCTAAAGAACGCGCGAGGCTTTGCCGATAATCCCCACAGCAAATTTGCGGAGAATCTACCCAACAGGGGGTTATCGGAATGAGTCTGAGGATTAATACGAACATCCAGTCGCAGAATGCGCTGCGGAATGTGAGCCTCACATCGGATTCGATGGGGCGCACGATTGAGCGGTTGGCGTCGGGATTGCGTGTCAATCGCGCGGCGGACGACCCTGCCGGGCTGATTATCTCGGAGAACCTGCGTGCGCAAATTACAGGGCTGCAGCAGGCGGTCAACAACGCACAGGACGCAGTGAACATGATTAAAACCGCCGAGGCGGCACTGGACGAGGTGCATACCGCCCTCCGCACGATGCGCCAGCTCGTGCTACACGCCGCCAACACTGGCGTGAACGACTACGCGGCGCTGCAAGCCGACCAGACTCAAATCCGCGCCCTAATCGATAGCATCAACCGCATCGCCGAGCAGACCTCATTCGGCACGAAACGGCTGCTCGATGGCACTTCGGGGATTAGCGCGGCGGTCACCAACCCCACGCGCGTGTCGGGCATCTTCATCGGGGGACTATTCAACGGTTTTGCCACCGACAGCGGCGTGGTGACGCTTGAGGTGACCACTGCCGCCACGCGCGCCACGGTCATCGGCACGCGCACCTTCGCCGCAAACACCACGCTTGCCAGCCTGATGGGGACACCTGCAGGCAATGTGGTCATCAACGGCTACACCGTCACCTCCGACGCGAACGAGACTGTCGGCAGTTTCATCGATAAAATCAACGCGGTCTCGCACATTACAGGCGTGGTCGCGAACTTCAATCTCACGACGCTTCAGATCGAGCTGCGCCACAAGGAGTATGGCAGCCAGTTCGAGGTGAATCTACACGACACGGTAGGCGTTATTCGTGCGACGCCAGGGTCATCCAGTGCTGTGGGCACAAATGCTGTGGCAACGGTGATTGCCAACACGGTCAACGGTATCCAGACCGTTACCTTCACGGGTGGGCAGGCGACAGGCGATTCGGGGCTGCGCCTACGCGACGGCTACGGCAACATTATTACCCTCACGGAAGCGGGCAACGATACCTCGTTAGCAGCCGCGCAAGTCGCTGTGGTGAGCGCCGGGTTGCTTCAGTTCCAAGTCGGTGCGAACGCAGGACAGTTCGTGCGATTCTCCCTCATCGATGTCAACTCTGCTAAACTGGGCACGACCGTTGTACCGAACCAAAATCTCTCCACCATCGACATCACGCAGCCGAACTCCACCGATAACGCTTTGCGCATTATCGATGCGGCAATTGGCGAGATTTCCAAGATACGCGGCGACATGGGCGCGTTCCAGCGCTATATCTTAGAGAGCAACATTCGTTCGCTCAATGTCGCCCGCGAGAATGTGATGGCGAGTGAGTCGACCATTCGCGACGCCGATTTCGCCTTAGAGATATCGACCTTCACTAAGCAGCAAATCTTGATGCAGTCGGGTATGTCGGTGTTGGCGCAGGCGAACTCCGCGCCGCAGACGGTACTGCAGCTGCTCCAGCGCATCTAAGCGCTTGGGAGCGAAAGGGCGGTCAACGCTGGGTAGGGCGCTCCATCGGGAACATCGCTTCGGGGCGAGCGCGTACATACCACGCTTGCCCCATCCGCCCGATGTAGTCGGCAGCGAGATTATCCACCACGCCTTCGGCAGTGAGCAGGTGCTCGGCAATATGGAAGCACAGCACCTCGCCTATGACATAGTTCGCGGCGGTCGGACCTGCGCCGTGCGGCACGATTTGGAACAGTCTGCATTCCATCGCGATAGGGCTTTCGGCGACGCGCGGCGGCTGCACATAGCGCGAGGGGGCGCGGGTCAGCCCCACCTGCTCAAACTCGCACACACCGTACTCATATTCGTACGAAGTCTGGTTCATCCGCTCCGCGAGCCAGTAAGGCGCGATATTGACCACGAACTCGCCTGTGGCTTGCACATTGCGCAGGGTGTCTTTGGGGCTACCGTCGCGCGTGTTGGTGCAAGAGAACACCACCGACACGGGGTTTGCGCCGCCCGCGTTGAAGAAGCTGTAGGGCGCGAGGTTAGTGCAGCCATCGGGCGCGCAGGTGCTGACCCACGCAATCGGGCGCGGCGCAACGCAGCTAATCAGCAGCGCATACGCCTCGCGCGGACTCATCTCTGAGGGGATGAAGGCGCGTGTTGTCATACGCCAACAAAGATACCCCAAAACAGGTAGAATCGCAGTGATGCGTGAGGCATTAGAACAGTTGCAGCAAGCGATTCAGCACGCGCTGGCGCTGGGGCTGAACCGTTCGGGTGGGTTAGAGCCGCTGCGCGACGCCCAACGCGCCCTGCAGCGCTACGACGCGCTCGAACCGCTTTCGGAGACCTTGCAGGCGCTTCTCGAGGCGCCCGACACGCGCACGCAGCTCAACGCGCTGACACGGCTCCACTACGCCTGCGAGCAGTGCTTGGCGCGATTGCAAGTGTACGCCTTACCCCAGAGATCCGAACCGTTGGCGCAGGAGCCAACGCGGTATGTCGCTGCGCCTGCCGACCCGACGCCATTTGTACGCCTGTTTCGCGGCGAGGCGTCGCTGCTGGAGGTGTTGCCCGCCATCCGCGAGCAGGTGTGGCAATGGCAGGTGGGTCAGCCACTACGGCCCCTGCAACTCGCTTTAGCGCACAGCGGAACTGCTTACCTCGCCATCGAACGCCTGCAATCGCTGGGCGAAGCGGCGCTGGCTGTGATTATCCAACTCACAGGCAGTAAAAGCGCGATGGCGCGCCTGCGCGCATGCGAGTTGCTGTTGGACCACACGGAGCCGACGGCGACAGCGGCGCTGCGCGGCGCACTGCCTCGCGCGCCGCGCGCCTTGCCCCTGTTCGTGAAACTGCGCCGCCGTCCCGACCTGCACTCCATCTTTGTCAACGACAACGCGCCGCCTCTAAGCGCGTGGCTGGATACACCGATGAGACGCGAACTTTTCCTTCAGATGCTGGAACGCGCCTCCGTGCAGATAATGTTGGAACCCACCCACTCGCCCGTGATTGCGCAGCTGATAGAGAAGGCGCTGCAGGTCGTACGCAACGAATACGAATGGACGCGCCTGTTGGCAAAGATACCGCACGAGCAAGCCACGCAGCGGATTCTCAACAACCGAGAGGGAATGACGCTGTGGATACAACACCTTAGCGAAACTCTGGACTACCGATTGACGCCAATCGTCCTCAGTATCTACACACAGTTCCATATGCATGAGCTTCGATTGCTCAATCGGCTGGGCGACGCGGCGTTCCTACCGTGGGTGATACAAGCAGGGCAAAAGGACACCCGATACTATGGCGAGGCGGCGAGCATCCTTCAAGGAGACGCCACCCCGCCCAGCGACTGAATCGCCCTCGGTATCACTCGGACCAGCCGTGAAATGGCTCCCACGGGCGGCTCACATAATCCGCGAAGGCGAACGCGAGCATAATAATCAGCCAGAAGAAGCCCGCACCCGCAAAGAGCCACGCCAACTTGCCGCTGAAGCGCACATGCATAAAGTTCATAATCACGATGGTCGCTTTCCACACCGCAATCGTGAGCGCAATCACAACGCCCAGCCAGTTCGGCACATTCGGTATGTAGCCAGCAACAACAGTGAGTACCAGCAACACCATCAGCCAATAGAGCGTGCGCGTATACAGCGACACAGGATGCACATGCGAATCGCTATGACCTGCCATCCGATTTTACCTCCCGATGAGATACAATAGCGGGAACAGGAAAATCCACACGATGTCCACCAGGTGCCAGTAGAGCCCCGTCATCTCCACAGGCATAAAGTCGGCGATAGGCTTGTTCTTCAGATGGTCGAGCCAAGCGCGTCCGATGAGGATGCCGATGATAATCATTCCTATCAGCACATGCAGACCGTGTAAGCCCGTCATCACGAAGTAGAAGCCGAAGAAGAGGCGCGTGCGCTGTTCGAACTCTTTCGCGGAGACTTTCTGCAGGGGGGTGAATTCGCCGTTGCGCGTTCTGCCTAACTCATATAACTCTTTGCCGTCCTCTTCCACGACGCGCAGCTCGCCTTTCTTCTCGGCGTGTTCTACGACGGCGTGTGCGCTGTAGTCGCCGCCAGGAAAGAGGTGATGCTCGAACTTCGCGCTATACTCAAAATACTTATTTACCATAAATGTGCCGGCAAATATGAAAGTTAGGAATAGATAAAATACCTGCCGTTTATGTCGATTCTGCATCGCGGCGCGGACGGCGCGCGCCATCGTATAACTGCTGAAGAGCAGCACGAAAGTGTTCAGTGTGCCGATGGGCACATTCAGTTCGTGGTGCGCGAGGGTGAACTCCAGCACATATTTGAAGCGATAGATGGCATAAGCGGCGAAGATCGCGCCGAAGAACAGCACTTCCTGCACGATGAACGCCCACATCCCGATGAGGTAGGATGTGTTCTGCTGTTCCATCGTTTCGAACTGTTCGCCTAAGATGCCGTCGCCGTGATAATGCCCGTCGCCTGCATGTTCCAGTGTTGCGGTCTTCTCCAGTTCTTGTACGCGCACCGTCAGTTCGCCTCCTCCGCCTTTAGGTTAGTATACCTAAGCTTCCCTTGGCGCGACACCGTTGTTGTCGTCGCGCGGTTCGGGTATCGTCGGCGTCCCCGCCGACGAACCACCAAACCCGTACCGTCGGCGTCCCCGCCGACG
>JARJMV020000307.1 GCA_029335935.2 bacterium | reverse complement strand
GTGCTGGATGTGGCGTTTTGGAGCGTCGGCTGGGGGATTGTCGGCGGTCGGATTGCGTTTGTAATCACCAACTGGTCGCAGTATGCGCCTGACCCTCTGAGTGTGTTTCGCGTGTGGGAGGGTGGGATGTCTTACTTTGGCGGCTTCGGGCTGGCGATTGCGACGGCAATCTATATTATCCGCAGGCGTCGGATCCCAGTTTGGCAACTCGGCGATTTGGCGGCGCCATCGCTGGCGTTGGGCTACGCGATTGCGCGTATCGGTTGCTTCGGCGCAGGATGCTGCCACGGCGCGCCGACCGATCTGCCATGGGGCGTGCGGTTCCCCGGACACGACCACGCCGTCCATCCCACGCAGCTCTACGCGACGCTGATGAACCTGCTGATTTTCGCCGGGCTGTCGTACTGGGCGTCGCGCCGACGGTTCGAGGGGCAGCTCTTCGCGGCGTTTCTGGCGTTGCATGGGCTGTATCGGTTCGTCAACGAGTTCTTTCGCGCCGGGGCGACCTCAGCGTTGGCGTTCGGCGTGTTCACCTACGGGCACATCGTGGCAGCCTCGTTGATAGGGGTAGGTATCGTCTTGTATCGGCTACTCGCGTTGCAGCATCAGGAGTCTGTCGCCCGAGAAGCTCGCTCGACTATAGCACGCTGATCGCGAGCAGCCACGATTCGAGGCAGTCGGGCGCGTGGGCGAGTTGTTGGAGGCGCGGGTGGCGCGGCATCGCCTGGCGTAAGATTTGCAGTGCGCTGCCGTAGTCGCCGTAGGCGTAGGCGCGCAGCGCGTCCGAGATTTCCGGCAGCTCGCGCAGGCGCAACGCGAGGGCTTTCTCAACCAAGCGGTCGCGTCGCGGTTCGTCGGCGGTGAGCAGCGTGTAGAGCGAGTCGTAGCGTCCCATCAGCTGCGCCGCGCTCAGCGCTATCTGCTGTCGGGCTAAAGGCGATTCGGCGCATGCCATCTGGCGCAGAATCGGCTCGATGTCGGCTTCGTCACCGTGCTTGGCGAGTGCGCGTGCCAACGGTGCAATCACGGCGGGGTCGCTCTCCGCTTGCAGGCGTGCGCGAAGCATCGGCGCCAGCGCAGGCTCGCGCGGCAATTGCGCAATCGCCATCGCAGCGTCAGCGCGCACATCGGTCGACTCGGACTCCAGCCAGCGGATGAGCTGTTGCGAATCGAGACACTCTTGCACGGTGTGGGCGTCGGCGTGTTCCACAGCGGCGGCGATAGCCTCCAGCAGGCTCGCTTGCTCTAAGGGACCGCGCGCGTGTTCCAGGCGTTCCAGTAGCGCGGGTAGTGCGCGCGGGTCGGCAATCTGCTTGAGCGCGTGGATAGAGGCAATCCGCGCCTCTATTCGCTCGTCGTGGAGCAGATCGGTCAGCTCATCGGTGGCGTCGGACGCGCCGATCGCGCCGAGTGCCTCGGCGGCTTCGATGGTTAGACCACTGGCGGGGTCTTTGAGCAGTTGCATCAGTGCAGGCACGGCGCGTGCGTCGCCAATGGCGCCGAGCGCCTTCGCTGCCTCGCGACGCACTTCGGGGATTGGGTCGCGCAGTGCGCTGATCAGCTCCTCCACAGCGAGTGGCGTCTTCTCTTGCACCAGCGTACGCACGGCGTTGAGGCGCGTGGCGACATCCGATTCGCGACGCAGCTGACGCATCGCGCGCCAGCCGCGCGGACGCGCCGAAGCCCGCAGCTGCGACAGCACATAGCGCGTGGAACGCTCGTCAGGCTCGCGTATCCCGCGCAGCCACGGCAACGCAAACAGCCGAAACAGCGACGCCATCGCGAACAGGATAAAAAAGCGCGTCGGGTCGGGCACGACAGGCTTCAACGCCTCCATCAACGCGCCGCTGGTCAGCGCCGCCAAACCGCCCATCAACGCGACCACCGCACTCAACGCGCCCATATAGACCGCCCGCTGCTCTGGCGGCGCGACCGCCACATTCAAATTGAACTGCGTTAGCCCCACACCCGCCCATAACGCACCTGCCAACACTTGAATAAAGTAAATCACACCCACGCTCCACCCATAACGCTCGGGATCGGTCAGATACCACAGGTAAGGCAGGAACACCACGCCCCACAACGAGAGCGTCAAGAGCGGTTTATTGCCGAACTTATCCGCCAAGTAGCCCCACACAGGCATCGCCAAGCTGCTAAACAGCGCGGCGATTAGCCCCGATACCTGCACCATGAGGTAGGGCATCTTGATTTGCTCCAACATATACACCGTGAAGAACTGCCCAGCGAACATCTGTCCCCAGACAAGGAAGGTGTTGAACCCAAGCAGCAGGCGGAAGTTGGGCGTGCGGAACGGCTCGCGGTAGAACTCCAACACGCCGCGTAGCCCTCGATGTGGGGCAGGTGTGCGCGGCGGCTCTGGCATCTGGCGCAACGCCCACAGCGACAGCAGCAGAAACAGTGCGCCCAGCCCGTATAACGCGCTGAACGCCAACGCCTCCGAGAAACGCTGATACTTTACTGCCTGATCCAAAAAAATCGCGGGGGGTAACGCCGACGCCGCCGAGACCAAGCCTAATATCATGTTGCGCCGACCAAAATAGCGTCCGCGATAGTCGGGCGGCACCAGCGCGCTCAGCCATGCCAGAAACGCCGGACCTGCAAACGAACCGAGTATCGCCGAAAGAATCAGCAACCCTGCAAACAGCTGAAGGCGCGGCGTAGCGTCGCTCAGAAACGGCAAGAGCGCAATCGCGATGAACGGCAGGCGCGAGTAGAGCGCGTAGCGCAGCACCAACCGCTTCTGGCTCGGCGTGGTGTCGGCTAAATACGCAGTGAGTATCTGCAGCGCACCCGCCAACGACGGAACGGAAGTGATGATTCCTATCCACAGGTCGTTCGCCCCGAACGCGCGTGCCAAGCCAATCTGGAACGCGCCAGAGGTGAGCGCAACGAACAGCGTGAAGAATACCGCGTCCCAGTTCGCCCAGCGCAACCCCCGCGCAATTTCAAGGCGCGACAAGCCGCGCTCAGGCGACCTCATAAGGCGCGCACCTCCACCCGCCAGTCCACGATGTCCAAGTCGGGGTCAGGGGCGTCCCCACGCGGCTCCAAATTCGTCTCCGCGTTGCGCACAATCCGATTCTGGTCGATGCGCAGATTCAGGTACTGGCTCACGCCGAGCGCAGGGTCGCCCAGCGCGTCCACCACTTTGGGAGCCAGGTCGTTCGGGTCTATCGGAATGCGGTCGGTAGCGATGATGTTGAACTGAATAAACTGCATCTGCGCAGCGTCGTTCGGGTCAGGAATCAGTTGGGTGAGGTCAAACTCGAAACGCAGACGGCTCGACTCTGCCCCCACAGGCTCGCTGAAGCGCGGCGCGCCCAGATATTGAAACACCGAGAGGTTCGTGTTCGGCTGCACGCGGTAGAGCGCGTAGCCGCCTGCAGGTTGAAGGTTATCGAAGCGCATGAAGTGGGTGAACGCGCCTGCCGCGAAGCCGTTGCCCCACGGCGGCGCCACCACAGGCACAGGTCCTGCCTGTCCTGTCGAGTCGTTGCTGAGATTAAATAGCACAAAATAGTGATAGTCAGGTCGGATGCGCCCTGCCACCTGCACTTCCACCACGATACGGCGCACGCCGCCCGCTGTAGGCGTATCAGGAAACCGCGCACATGCCGAGCAACCGAGCAGCAGCAGCCCACTCCATGCCCGAACCGCGCGTGCAAATGCACGGGATGCGCCTACCTGCATAGCATCGAGTATACCTCTATCCCCCCTTCTGGAAGAACATAATGTATTCGTGCTTGAACACATAAAAGTGATGCCTCAAAGCGCGATACCGCCACAGACTGTACTGACCTCGCTTGCCACGATTCTCTTGAATATCCTTGATACATATGCTCTTCAGCCGAAAACCACATCGGAGAACGCTTTCCATACACCTATATCCCAACGGAACCCACTCTCCCTTCCCGTACTTGTCGCCAATTACCAACACCAAGAATCGCCCACTATCAAGCAGAGGAGCAAAGTTGCTTACAACGCGGTCGAAAAGTTCAAGAAACTCCTTGGTGTCCCTTGCATTCGATAAGTCTTCAGGGGAATCGCTGAATCGTATAATGTCGTGGTAGGGTGGATGCAGAATAAGCAAGTGCGCTTTCTTGTATCCCCACTGCTCCATCAGGCGTTGCGCCTGTTCGCGGGTTGCTTCTTGGGTACTGTTGCCCACGAGCGCTGCCATCCGAGCGTCCTCGCTGCTGTTCAGCATCCCCAAACGCCCACGAATCTGCTCTATACAGTGAGGTTGCAAATCTATTCCAATTGCGGCGCGCTGTAATCTTACGGCTTCTATGAGCGTCGTGCCCATCCCGACAAACGGGTCAATCACCAAATCGCCTTGCCTTGTGAAACGCCTCATGGCTTGATAGGGGATTTGTGGCACGAAGTTGCCCCAGTATTCCGCTGTATGCAGGCTGTCGTTATCGCGCTTGTCTATGAGCCAGAGGCTATCGGTGATGATGTCCTCATAAGCGCTCCACTGGGTCAGATCGAGGTCGTTTATCTGTGCGGGATGTTTCATACGCGCCTCCTACCAAGCACAAGTATACTCCAGCGAGCGGTTTCGGGTATACTCCGCGCGAAGTCGTCCCTTTAAGTCCGTCCAGCGAGGCGACAAGGGAGGAGAGTATGCCTATCGATACATCATTACGCAAGGTTTTGGTGATTGGCTCAGGTCCGATTGTCATCGGGCAAGCTGCCGAGTTCGATTACTCTGGTTCGCAAGCGTGCCGCTCGCTGCGCGAGGAAGGTTTAGAGGTGGCGCTCATCAACTCCAACCCCGCCACGATTATGACCGACCCCGAAACCGCCGACCGCGTGTATATCGAACCCCTCACAGTGGAGTTTGCCGAGCGCGTGATTGCCCAGGAGCGCCCCGACGGACTGCTGCCCACGCTTGGGGGTCAGACGGGGCTGAATTTGGCGACCGAGCTTGCCGTGCGCGGCGTTTTGGACAAGTACGGCGTTCGACTGCTGGGCACGCCCCTGACCGCCATCCAAGCCGCCGAAGACCGCGAGAAGTTTCGCGACCTGATGCGCCAGATTGGCGAACCCGTGCCCGAATCGTGGATTGTTGAGAGTATGGGTGCGCTGCGCCGCGTCGCCGAGGTTGCTCCCTATCCGTGCATCGTGCGCCCTGCCTACACGCTGGGAGGCACAGGCGGCGGTATCGCGCATAATCCCGATGAACTGCTCGAAATCGGCGCACGGGGGCTGGAACTCTCAATGCGACGCCAGATTCTGGTGGAACGCTCGCTGCTCGGCTGGAAGGAGATCGAGTACGAGGTGATGCGCGACAGCGCGGATAACGCCATCGTGGTGTGCAACATGGAGAACCTCGACCCGATGGGCGTGCATACAGGCGACTCGATGGTGGTTGCACCCTCGCAGACGCTGAGCGATTTTGAGTACCAGCTCCTGCGTATGGCATCGCTGCGGATTATCCGCGCGTTGGGCATTCAGGGGGGCTGTAATGTGCAGCTCGCGCTGAACCCGCACGGCAGCGACTACTATGTGATTGAAGTGAACCCGCGCGTGAGCCGCTCCAGCGCGTTGGCGTCCAAAGCCACAGGCTACCCGATTGCCCGTATCGCCGCCAAAATCGCCGTCGGGCTACGCTTAGACGAGATTCGCAACCCCATCACGGGCACTTCAGCGGCGTTCGAACCTGCGCTGGACTACTGCGTGGTCAAGCTACCGCGCTTTCCGTTCGACAAGTTCCCCACAGGCGACCGCACGCTCGGCACGCAGATGAAGGCGACGGGCGAGGTAATGGCAATCGACCGCACCTTCGAGGGGGCGCTGATGAAAGCCGTGCGCGGGCTGGAAGTGGGCGTGGGCGATTTGCGCTACCCCCCTGCCGCGCGCCTCAGCCCGATGGAGTTAGAAACGCTCATCGCCACGCCCAACGACATGCGCCTGTTCTACCTCGCGGAAGCCTTCCGCCGCGGCTGGCTCGTGGAAGAGGTTCACGGACTGAGCAAGATAGACCCGTGGTTCCTGCACAAGATAAAAAACCTCGTGGAGCTGGAAGGGGAGCTGATTGCCCGCAGCGGGGAACTTAGGGAGGTGCTTCTTTCCTACAGCGTTAGCCCCACGACCACAACCCCCCCCGTAGCGTCGGCATCCCCGCCGACG
>JARJMV020000305.1 GCA_029335935.2 bacterium | reverse complement strand
GTCGCGGGATGGTGCGATTTTGATGGACGCGCTGAGCGAACGGCAGTGGCTGCTGTTTTTGAGTCTGTTGCCCGATGTGGGTCGCAAGACGCTGCGGCATGTGCTGGAGCGTCAGCAGGTGCGTCGCGAGACGCCGTGCGAGGTGTTGCGTTTATCGTGCGAGGCGCTTGCAGAGGCGTACCAGTTGCCTGCGCGCGCGGTGCAGGCGATTGGCGAGGCGCGTGCGGAGCATTTGGAGCGTGTGCAGCGCTTAGAGGCGCATCTGACGCGCTGTGGGGTGCGCTGGCTCAGCTTCCAAGACGCCGCCTATCCCCGCGCGCTGGACGAGATGCCCGAACCGCCCGCCGTGCTGTTTGCCTACGGCGACTACGCGCTGCTGGATGCGCCGTGCTTCGCGCTCTTGGCGTCGCACAATGTGTCGGCGCAGGGGCTGAGCGCGCTGGAGCAGGTGGCTGAGCGCCTGATGACGCAGGGGTTCACGCCGATTGTCAGCGCGACGCAGCCTGCCTACCAGCGCGCGCTGCTGAGCGCGGTGCGACGCCGCGCGCCCTATGTGTTGGCGCTCGATCGGGGCTTGCTCCGCGCGTTCGGCGAGGACTTGCGCCAAGAACCGCTCAAGCAGGCGCGGATTTGGCAAGCGGAGTTCGACCCGCAGCGTGCGCTCGCGCTGAGTCCGTTCCGCCCGCGTGACGGCTGGGTCGCCGCCAACGGCAAGTATCGCGACGCGCTGATTGGCTACCTCGCCAGCGCGGTGATTGTGATTGAAGCGCGCCCTGACGGCTATATCGTGCAACTCTGCCGCGAGCTGCTCCAGCACGGACGCCGTGTGTATGTGCTGACTCAGCGCGTTGCGCAGCTCGCGGGCAATCGGCAGATTTTAGAAGCGGGCGCGACGCCGTTCGGCGAGGCGACCTAACCAACTGACAACTCCCACTCCAGTGGGACGCCTTGGCGGCGGAGCAGGTTTTGATACTCCTCAAGCAGCGCGGGGGTCTCGTATACTTGGTGCGGCTCGGTTCGGCGCAGTATGCAGAACGCCGCGAGCAAGCCTGCCGATTCGCCGATATTCCACTCCACAGGGTGCAATCGGTAGCAGCCGTTGGTGATGTGCGTTGTGCCGATGTTCTTGCAGGCAGGCAGCAGGTTGCGCATCCGCACGGGGATGAGCGCGCCCAGTGGGATTTGGAACGGCAGCGTCGCGATATCGATGTAGTTGTCGCCGCCTGTGCTGGGGTGCAGGTCGATGCGATAGTGCCCCACCCCCACACTGTCGGGAAAATGTTCGGCGAGGGTCTGGTTTGGTCGACACGCGGCGCTGACATGTTGTTCCAGCACGGTAAATCGCGCCTTGATGCGTCGCGACTCGCGCACATAGACCGCCTGTGCCATGCGGTAAAGCTCGCTGTTCTCCGTGCCTGTGATATCGGGGCGCCGATGCAGACCGGGGTAGCCCATGCCGCCGTCGGGACGCGGGGCTTCCGTCTGCAGCCAGTGCAGCAGGCACTCTGAAAGTTCGTAGGCGGCGGATTCGTGGGAGATGGTCGCGCTCGGAATCTCTTGATTGGTGAAGCCGTAGGCAGAAGATACACCGTTCGGGTCAGGCGAAAAGTCCCGATGGGGGTCGTCTGGCTCCTCGCCGACAGGAGGGTAGAGATTGCCCAAGAAGTAGTCGTTTTGGGGCCAGTTCACAATCGTCACAGCTAATGGCGCGAGTTCGGGCGGGTAGAGGCGCGGGTCGATCACCTGTCGGTAGCGAAACATCGCAGGCGTTCCATCCTCGCCGAACAGGCTGAGTCGGCGTGGCGCCTGCGTGATGGGGTCCACATCGGTCCAGCTCAGGAACGGCGCGTGCCAGAACGGGGGCTGGAAGGCTTTCCAGAAGTCGTAGCCGTGCGGTTTGCTGCCCACATAGTCGCCGTGCGGGTCGTAGCCCATCGCGAAGCACCAAGTGAACGCCTGCATGTTGGCAGGTTGTGGTTCGGGCTTGGCGTGCGGCTCGCCCGTCTCGTGGTGCGACTCCGCGCCTGTGACATATTCCATACGCGCCATCGGTAGCAGTTCGCCCGTATCGGTGGCGTCCAAAATATAGGTCGCCTCCACATAGAGCGTGGCGGGGTGGTCGGGGTAGTAGAACAGCGCGCCGCGCACGGTGTCGCCGTCCAAGTCCAGCTGGCTCAGTTGCAGCGGTTTTATAGTCAGATCGCCGCGCATTTGGGGGTACATCAGCATCGCCTCAAGCACGGCGTGGGCGACGCGCGGCTCGCAACACAGTGCGCTGACCCAGCCGCCGCCGGGGTTGAGGAACGGCTCCGCGCGCGCGGCGTCGGTGAGCGGGTAGTAGCGACGGTAGAAATCGCGGATGGCGTCGCGCAACTGCCGATAGCGACGTGTGCAGCCCTGCGTTTCGATCCAGCGATGCTCGTCAGGGGGTACCGCCTGCGCCGTGAGCTGGCCGCCAAGCCACTGTTCGGGTTCAATCGCCAGGAGCGTAGGCACGCCCAGCGACGCACACGCCATCGCCGCTGCGCAACCGCCCAGACTGCCCCCCACAATCAGCACATCGACCTTCGCATTGAAGTCGCCCTTGAGCATCGCCGCTATCTCTTGAACCCATGTTCGATCTTCTTCCAGTAAGTCTCGAAGTCGAAGCTGGGGCTATGCGCGGGTACATGGCAGCTCATGCAGGATGGCGCACCTGCCTTGCCCAGCCGATGGGTTTCGGGGTCTTGAGC
>JARJMV020000286.1 GCA_029335935.2 bacterium | reverse complement strand
CGTCCAAAGTGGTCGCCATCGCGCTCAACACTGCGCACCTGACAGACGCGGAGGCGCACGAGGCTATCGCTCAGGTGGAAACCGAGACAAAATTGCCCTGCACCGACCCCGTTCGGCTCGGCGCAGGGCTGCTCTTACAGGCTATAAACGCGTAGGGCACCAAGAGCTAAAGGTGTCTGGCAAGTTTCTGCTCGATGGCGCCTTTCGGCAACGCGCCCACAATCTGCTCCACCACTTGCCCGTTCTTGAACAGCAGCAGCGTCGGGATGCTCATGATGCCGTACTGCACCGCCAACTGCTGCTCTTGGTCGACATCGACCTTGTACACCTTGAGTTTGCCCTGATACTGCTGACCGAGTTCTTCGACGATGGGCGCAATCAGTCGGCAGGGACCGCACCAGACCGCCCAGAAGTCCACAAGCACGGGTATGGGCGAGTTCAGTACCTCCGCTTGCCATTCTCGGTGTGTGATAGCCTTCGCCATCTGCATAACCTCCTTAGGATAGTGGCTTAGTATACCCTAATCTTGTTGCCCCTCCACATGGGCTTTCAGCCCACGCACGATGGCTTCGGCGATGCGCCTTTGGAAAGCGGGGTCGATGAGCTTGGCGCGGTCGAACGAGTGGTTCAGGTAGCCAATCTCGATAAGTATCGCGGGCAGCGCGCTGGTGCGCAGCACGGCAAGTCCTGTCTGATAGAGTACCGAGTCGGAGCGCACGCCGCGCGAGGGCAGTCCGCTGACTTTCACCATCTCGTTGAGAATCGCCTGTCCCAGCGCGCGGCTGTCGGCGTCGTCTTTGTGGTAGTAAATGGTTGTGCCCGACGCCGAGTTCGGGCGCGGGTTCGAATCGCAGTGCAGGCTGATGAAGAAATGCGCGCCAGCACTGTTGGAGAGCGCGGTGCGTTCGTACAAGCCCACCGCTTTGTCTTCCGAGCGGGTGAGAAGGACCTTTGCGCCCTCGCGTGCGAGCAGCTCGGCGATGTGTAGCCCCACGGAAAGCACGATGGTTTTCTCTTCGATGACCTTGTTGCCCTCGCGCCAGCGTGCGCCGGGCTGCGCGCCGCCATGTCCGGGATCGATGACAATCACCTTCTCGCTGAGTTTTCCGCCTGTGTTGCGTGGGGCGCGCAGGTTCAGCGTTATGCCCGTCTTGCCCGACAGGATTTGCACCCCGACCGAGCGCGAGAGTTCCAGCACGAGTCGCACCGTGCCGCCTTCAGCGGGCGCGGCGCGCAGCAAGCGCACGAACATCTGAGGGTCATCCACCGCTTGTTCCACCGCCTCTTGCAGGAAGCCGGGCACATCGACGGCGATGCGGATGGGGTTCTCCAGAAACAGCACACGCGGGCGTACCCCTTCGGGATGCGGCAGATGGAGTTGCACCACGCCCTGAGGATTGCGCTGCAGGGCGGGTATCTGAAACGGCTCTGGAGCGGGTTCGGCAGGCGGGTTCGGCTCTGCGGGGTTTGATGCGTCGGGCGGCGCATCGGCGAGGGGCGCAGTGGCTTCGGGCGTGAGCGCGATGCTCCAACTCGCTTGGACGCCCGTCTCGGGCGTAGCGTGGGGCGCGTCCATCTCCAGCACGATGCGCACGGTATGGGGGTCAAACTGTCCAATCCGTACGGCTTTCACTGGGCCCGAAGGCTCCGGCAGGGGGAGCGGCGCGTCGGGTAGGGCGCAGCCGTGCAGGTCAATCGCTAATCGGCTGGGGTTCTGCAGCGTGAACGCACGCCACGCGACGGGCATACTCGCCACGACATGGAGCGTCTGGTCTTCCAAGCGCATCTCGCGCAGTCGCGCCAGCAGGCTCAGCGTGCTGGAAGCGTCGTCCCAGCGCGTGTATCCGCCCAAGCGACGCACGAGGTCGCGCAGCGGCGCACACGCAACATCGCGCTTTGGCTCGGTCGCCACCCATGCCGTCGGCTGGTCAGGCGGTATCTCGGTCAGGCGCACCGTGTTGCCCTCCACCGCCACGGGCAAGCCCAGCGGCGCCAAATGTTGGAGCGGCAGCCACAGCTCGCGCCCATCCCACAGCGCAGGCGGATTCAACGCCAGCGGCTCGCCGCGCACGACCACCTTCGCCTCGCGCAACCCATCCGCCCACAGCAGGCTCAGCAATAGCGCCGCCAGCAGCCCAACCGCAATCCGTCGCATACGCCCCTCCACAGCGTTAGGATACCTCAAACAATTATGGTATCTGCAACCTTCGCCTTTCAGAGGGTAGAATTTATGTTGTGGATGCGACCGAACGCCGATTTTGGCGCTATGTGGCGGCGCAGTGGCGACCGCTCGCCGTCGCGCTGCTCTGCTCCGTCGGCGTCACTGTCATCACAGGCTACACCGCCTACCTGCTGGAGCAAGTGATTCGCTCGATGGATATGCGCGACTCGGCGATGCTGAACCGCGTCTCGCTGACCGTGATCGGCGTGTTCGCGCTGAAGTGGTTCTTCTCCTACGGGCAGATGTACTACCTTGCGCTCGCGGGTCAGTGGATGACCGCTCGGCTGCGCGAGGACATCTATGCGCACTTGCAACGGCTACCGCTGGGGTTCTTTCAGTCGCGTCAGGTCGGCTCGATCCAATCGATTCTCACCAACGATGTGCCCATCCTGCAGAGCGCGGCGACGATGGTGCGCGATGTGTTGGACGCGCCGCTGCGAATCGTCGCGTTTTTGGTCTATATCTACTTACTGAACTGGCGACTGGCGTTGCTGGCGACGCTCTTCTTGCCGCTGATTGCGCTACTTATCCAGCGCTTGGGCAGGCAAGTGCGTCGGATTACGCACCAAACTCAGGGCGCGCTGGCGGGCGTCTCCGCGCTGGTGCAAGAGACCCTCGCTGGCGTGCGTGTGATTAAGACCTTCGTCGCCGAGGATCGCGAGATTGAGCGGTTCGTCGGTCGCAATCGCGAGGTGTTGCGCCATTCGTTGCGGGGCGAGCGGCGTCGGGCGCGTTTGCGTCCCACAGTGGAGTTCATCGGCGCGGCGAGCATCGCGCTTGTGCTGTGGTTCGGCGGGCAGGAGGTGGCGCGCGGGCAGATGACCACCGCGCAACTGCTGAGTTTCCTGTTCCTGCTGCACCAAATTGCGCAGGCGGCGGCGGGTGTGGGCGCGATTCAACTCACGCGCAGTCAGGTACGCGCCGCCGCGCAGCGTATCTTCCGTGAGGCGCTCGATGTGGAGCCAGAGGCATACGACGCGCCCGACGCCCAGCCCCTGCCGCCGCTCAAGGGGCATATCCAATACGAGCGCGTCTCGTTCCGCTACCCCACAGGCGAGCCGGCCCTGCGCGAGGTCTCCTTCGAAATCCAGCCCGGCGAGGTCATCGCGCTGGTGGGGCATTCGGGCGCGGGCAAAAGCACGCTGGTAGACCTGCTGCTGCGCTTCTACACCCCTCAGGAGGGGGTTATTCGGCTCGATGGCTACGACATCCAGCAGACGACTTTAGAGAGCCTGCGCGCGCAGGTGGGCGTGGTACCCCAGCAGACGGTGCTGTTCGTGGGCACTGTCGCCGAGAACATCGCCTACGGCAAGCCCGACGCCACACGCGCGGAGATTGAGCGCGCCGCGCAGCTCGCACACGCCCACGAGTTCATCATGCGCCTGCCCGACGGCTACGACACGCTGATTGGCGACAGGGGCATGCGCCTATCGGGCGGCGAGGCCCAACGAATCGCCATCGCGCGCGCCCTGCTGCGCAACCCGCGCATCCTCATCTTAGACGAAGCGACCGCCTCGTTAGACCCACTGGCGGAGCGCTCTATCCAGCAGGTCATCGAAGAAGGGCGCGGCGTGCGCACGACGCTCATCATCGCTCACCGCTGGACCACTGTGCAGTGCGCCGACCGCGTGCTGGTGCTGGAGCGCGGCAGGTTGGTGGAGCAAGGACGCCACGAAGAGCTCGCCCAGCGCGGCGGCGCCTACGCCAAACTCTATCAAGCCGCCCTGCTGGAGCCTATCGGGTAGGCGCGGTATAATATCTCTGCCTATGAAACGCCAGTGGATGGGTGGAACACTGCTCAGTGCGTTGGGGCTACTCGGGATGGTCGCAGGCGCGCTGCTCTGGACGGTCAGCCGAGACGCGCCCCTGCCGCACGGAGTGCAGTTAGCTGGATATTCGCTGGCAGGAGTGCGCCCCAGCCAACTCCAAACGCACCTGCAGACCCTACGCGCAGTATTGGCGGAGCAGCCCATCGTGGCGCAGCCAGCCCCCCAACGCCTCACCCGCCTCAAAGAGTGGGGGGTGGAACTGGATGTCGCTGAGACGCTGCAAGCACTCTCCGACGCATGGGCGCGCACGCCCCTGTGGGAACGAATGTTCGGCAACCCACGCATCACCATCGCGCCCCGATGGGCAATCATCCCCGAGCTGTTCCAAACGCAGCTGAGCCAGTTCCAGTCGCTGGAGCGCCCCCCGCGCGACGCCCAAGTGCGGTTCGTGCATGGAACCGTGCAAATCACGCCCAGCCAAACGGGGCGAACCCTCCACGCCGACGCGAGCCTTGCCCACCTGCTGAACGCCCTGACCGACCTGCCTGCAGCGCAAACCGCGTTCGAACTCGCCTTCGTCGAATCGCCCCCGCGTTTTACCACCGAACAGGCGCAACGCATCACAGGCGTGGTCGCCAGCTACACCACGCGCTTTCCGGGCTATCAAGCGTCGCGCAACCACAACATTCGGCTCGCCGCCGCCGCGCTGGACGGGCGCGTGCTGCTGCCCGGCGAGCAGCTCTCGTACACTCAGGCGGTGGGCAAACGCACGCTCCAGCAGGGGTTCCGACTGGCGCCCGTGATTATTCGAGGCGAGAAGCAGTTGGGCGTGGGCGGGGGTATCTGTCAAGTCTCATCGACACTGTTCAACGCCGCCTTGCTCGCCGAACTCAAAATCGTGCGTCGGGCGAACCACTCGCTCCCTGTAGACTATGTACCGCTCGGTCGCGACGCTACCGTCACCGACACAGGCGTCGATTTCGTGATAGAGAACCCGTTCGATGAGCCGATAGCCCTTAGTGCGGAGCTGGGGCGCTCCTCGCTGACGCTTCGCGTCTTGGGGCGACCGCAGCCCCAGCGGCGCGTGATATTGAAGACCGCGCGCCAGCCGTTGCCCGCGCCCCCCGAAAAGCGTGTCCCCGACCCGAACTTGCCTGTGGGCGAGACGCGCGTGCTGAAAAAGGGCGAGGCAGGGTTCCGCGTCATCTTGTGGCGCGAGGTGTACGAGCATGGGCAGCTCGTCAAGCGCGAGCGCGTCGCAACCAGCATCTACCGCGCACAGCCGCGCGTAATCGCTGTCGGCGCCAAGTCGACGCCTAACATCGCTCAACCAAACTCCCCTGAACAGGCTCCTTAGCAGGTAGAATTACTTACTGTGCAGAACACTCTCCTTCGCCTGTGGGAGCAACACAGCAACGCCATCCTCCAAAGTGCGTTGCAGATTGCTCTGATTATTGTGTTGTTGCTTGTGGCTCGCGTGATTGGCGGGCGTGTGATATTGCTCATCACGCGCGCCCTCACCCGAAAAATCGACCTCTCCGAGCGCAGGCAGGCGCAGATTCGCACTGTCAGCACGATTCTCAACAGTGTGCTGGGCTATGTGCTGCTGTTTGTGGGCGTTCTCAGCATTTTAGGCGCGTTGGGGGTGAACTTGGGACCTGTGTTGGCGACGGCAGGCGTGACGGGATTAGCGATTAGTTTGGGCGCGCAACAGATTGTGCGCGATGTGCTGAACGGCTTCTTTATTCTGGTGGAAGACCAGTTCGCCGTCGGCGAAGAGGTAACTATCGAAGGCGTTCACGGCGTGGTCGAAACGATGGGCATGCGTATCACGCGCGTGCGCGACGACCAAGGCAGGCTCATCACCTTTTCCAACAGCAGCATCAGTCGCGTGATTAACCACAGTCGTGGGCGCGCCGCTGTGAGCTTGGAGGTGGGCGTCGCAGCGGAGTACGGGTTGGCGCAGGCGCGCGAATGGCTGTCGGGAGTTGTGCGCGCCTTCCGCTGCCCCGACCTGGCGGGCGAGTTGGAAGTTCACGGACCGCGCACGCTCGACGCCGCGCGCTATGTGTTCCAGATTCGCGGACAGGCGACGCCCCAACGCACGGAAGCCGTCGCCGACGCCCTGCGCGAACATCTGCTGACTCAAGCGCAAGCCGACAGCGTGCCGCTCCGCTAATACGGGCATCCACACCGAATCGTCGCCTGCACGGGACGCTCGCCGCCCTCGCGCGGCGCTACCCGCGAACGCGCCAAAAAGTAGTTGCAATACGCCGTTTTGACAGTGTTGAGGTCGTTCGGAGTAATCTCCAGCGGCACATTCGAGGTAAAGGTGGGGTACATCAGATCTTCGACGTTCGCGCTGTGCCCGCCGATACCCAGCGCATGCCCAAACTCGTGCGCCGCCACACTACGAATGTCAATCGGATTGCCCCCCTGAATACCAATCTCGACCTTCGCGCTCACCAACCGCCCACTGCTCGGATAATAGGTGTAGGTCGTCAGCCCGTTGCGTGTGTCGGGCTTGAAATACACCTTAATCTGCGCCGCGTCGGGACTATCCACCTGCCGATAGCGTACGACGAACCCCGTCGCCTGCACCCACTGGTCGAACCCCTGCAGCGCAAGTTGACGATAATAATCGGAGTAGTTTGCATCACGCTCAAAATAGACCGTAACCGGAAACCGCTCCCAATAGAGCAGCCGTTCAAGCTGGGGCACATAGTTCGGGACGAAGGTATCGGCGGAGCAGACGCGCAGCTCGCTGCTCCGCGCGCCGCCCCCACCACAACCCGTCAGCAATAGAGTCACGACAACGACCGCTGCCCCATACACTCTGGGCATCGCTTCACCTACTCCCAATTTATACCCCGTGTCGCACAGCGTTTGAAACCCCCATCGCGCTCTGAAACTGGCTTTTGCATTCACGAAGCGGCTGCAGAACGCTCCTATATGGGAATCTTCTGTGGCGGGATTGCGTTGGCTCCTCCCCCAAGCCTGTGAAGACGAGGGTATAATTCCACAGGTAAGCCACGATGGAGCAGGTCGTTTACGAGGGGACACGGACGCCGCCACAGGGAAAAATCTCGTTCGAGGCGTTCCTGGAGTGGCTCGACGAGGACACGCACGCCGAATGGGTCGACGGCGAGGTGATACTTAAAATGCCCGTCTCCGTACGCCATCAGGACACTAACAGCTATTTACATTCGCTCATCAGTCTATGGGTCGCCTACCACTATCAGGGCAGCACTTACCATCCCCCGTTGCAGGTCAAGTTGACTTTACCCAGCGGCAGGCAGGTCTCGCGCGAGCCTGATTTGGTGGTGATTCTGCCGAGCAATTCGGGGCAGTTCCAGCAACACTACTTTGAAGGCGCGCCTGACCTAATCGTAGAGATTCTCAGCCCCAGCAACCGCAACATAGACCGCCTGACCAAGTTCGAGGAGTACGAAGCAGCGGGCGTGCCTGAATACTGGCTGGTCGATCCCGACCGCCAATACGCCGAGTTTTTCCAGTTGGACGAGACGGGCGTATATCGGGTGGCGTTCAGCGGTTCGGAGGGCGTCTATCACAGTCGCGTGCTGGCGGGGTTGTGGCTGGAAGTGCGCTGGCTGTGGGAGCGTCCATCCGTGTGGGAGGTCCTCAAACAGTGGGGATTGGCGAGTTAGTCAGCCGCGCAGGGTATAATACCCTCGATACGGAGGACGAACGCATGAAGACAGGCATCCACCCGAAATATGTGGTATCGACGGTACACTGCGCGTGTGGCAACAGCTTTGAGACGCTCTCGACCAAAGAGGAGATTCGCGTCGAGGTGTGCGCGGCGTGCCATCCCGCGTTCACAGGCGAGGGCAGTCGGCGCGTGGTGGACACCGAAGGGCGCGTGGAGCGGTTCAAGCGCAAGTACCAAAACTACGGCAAATGAGCGCGTCCAAACCCGCCTACTGGCGTTATGGGGGTCAGGCAGTCATCGAAGGCGTCATGATGCGGAGCCCCCGCTACTTCGCGATTGCCTGCCGCAAACCCGACGGCGACATCATTGTCCACGCCGAGCCAATCGCGCAAACGATTCTCGGTAAGCTGCAGTTTCTGAACCGCCCGTTGTTGCGCGGTATCTTCATGCTGGTGGACGCGCTTGCGCTCGGCGTCAAGTCGCTCCACTTCTCCAGCCAAGTCCAGATTCAGAACGACCCCGAAATCAAGCCTGTTTCCAAACCCGTTCAAGAGATTGCGATTGGCGCGTCGGCGTTGGGCGGCTTCGCGATAGGCATCTTCTTGTTCTTCGTGCTGCCCACCCTGCTCACCGACTGGCTATCGCGCGAGGGTTGGGGCAGCGTCGCGCGAAATATGATCGACGGCGGGCTGCGCATCACGGTCTTCTTGCTTTATGTGGGGCTGATTGGGCTAATGCCTGAGATTCGGCGCGTGTTTCAGTATCACGGGGCAGAGCATAAGGCGATTAACGCGCTGGAGGAGGAAGGCGAGGTCTCGACGGCGGCGGCGCGGCGTCAAACGCGCCTGCACCCACGCTGCGGCACCAGCTTCGTGCTGCTCGTGCTGATTATCAGTATCTTCGTGTTCGCATTTCTGGGGCGTCCGCCTGCGTATATCCGCATCCCGATGCATCTGGCGCTACTGCCTGTGATTGCAAGCCTCACTTACGAGATTATCCGCTTGGCGGGCATGTATAAGGGGGGCTTTCTGGCGCGTGTGCTGCTTGCGCCCGGCTTGTGGACGCAGTATCTGACCACGCGCGAGCCGAGCGATGACCAGATAGAAGTGGCTGTGGCGGCGTTGCAGCGCGTGCGCGAGCTGGAAGAGGGCGTGGAGGCAGACGCCGCTACGCCTGCCCCTGCGGCAAACCCTTAGAGCCAGAGCCGCGCCCCACACTTGCAGCGGAGCGGAAGCGCTATTCATTTGCTGCGCGCTATGTGGGTAAATTTTACCCACCAAACGGGTAAAATTTACCCACCATGTATGCGCGGTGGATTGGCGAGCGGATTGAGCCGCTCGCGCAGGGGCTGCCAGCAGTGTTTCTGCAGGGGGCGCGGCAAGTGGGCAAGACCACGCTCGCCCGTCAAATGGTTGAACGCGGTCTCTACGACGCCTACTACACGCTGGACGACCCCACAATTTTAGAGGCGGCGCGGCGCGACCCCACGCAGTTCGCTCGCGATCTGCCTGCTCGCGCGGTCATCGATGAGGTTCAGCGCGCGCCCGAACTGCTGCTGCCTCTGAAGATGCGCATCGACTCAGAGCGTGCGCAGGTACGGTTCTTGCTGACGGGTTCTGCCAGTCCACTGGCGTTGCCACAGGTTGCAGACGCGCTTGTGGGACGAATGGCAATCCTCACAATGTACCCCCTCTCACAGGGCGAGCTAACAGGCGTGCGCGAGTCGTGGATTGCACGCGCGTTCGCAGGCGAGTTCCGCGCCAAGCACTACGACGCGACTCCCGAATCGCTGTGGCAGCGCGTGCATCGCGGCGGCTACCCTGTCGCCGTCGCTCTCGGTGAGCCGAGCTTACGCAGTGAGTGGCTGCGCAGCTACACCGACACACTGCTCACGCGCGATATACGCACGCTCGCCGACATCGGACGCACCGCCGAACTCACGCGCCTAATGCAGCTCTTAGCGAGCCTCTCCTGTCAGATTCTGAACCTCTCGAACCTATCGCGCGAATCAGGAATCGCTTACACGACGCTGCAGCGCTACATGGCGTTATTGGAGACGCTTATGGTTGTGGTGCGTGTGCCGCCGTGGTACGCCAACCTCAGCAAGCAGCTGCTCAAGTCGCCGCGCGTAATGCTCAACGATACTGGGCTGGCGCTTGCGCTGCTGCACAAGTCGAGCGAAACGCTGGTCAGCGAGCCTCACCTGCGCGGGCGCATGCTGGAGAACTTCGTCGGTATGGAACTGCTCAAGCAGATTAGCTACTCAGACTATTCGGCGCGGCTCTATCACCTTCGCTCCAC
>JARJMV020000277.1 GCA_029335935.2 bacterium | reverse complement strand
TGATTATACCACGCGCGGACCTCCGAATGCAAGAGGTAGGGAAGGTGTTCGGAAAATCGGGCATGCGAGCTTAAGATAGCTCGCTGCGCTCGGCATGACAAAATCGCACAAAGTCTGTCCTTCCGAGCCGCAGGCGAGGACGCTCTACCTGCTTCGGGCATTTTCCGAACGCTCTCAAAGGCAGGACCCAGCCGCCCCACGCCGAATCTTCCAAGTCGCGATGACACACGACGAACGAGCACTCGGCTTGCCACCCCTGCTCAATGTGGGATTCTATAACTTTGTGCTGACGGATAAAATCGTCGCGCTTGTGCGCATCGACTCTGCGCCTGTCAAACGCTTGGTCCAGCAGCTGAGGCGTGAGGGGACGAAGCTCATCGACGCCACTCAAGGACGACGCACGCGATGCGTGGTGTTTCTCAGTAGTGGGCAGATCGTGTTATCCGCGCTCACGCAGGAGACGCTCGCCAAACGGCTCAGCCGCCCCGAAATCGCCCTCGCGCCCGAACCCGCCGAGGAAGATGAACTCGCCGAGTGAACCGCGTCATCGGGGGACAGGCTCCATCGCAAGGGGCAACTCGTCAAAAACGACATCTCCGCCGAGCGCGGCGTGGAAGAGCTGATCACCTTGCTGAAAGCTGACGGCGTGTGGCGCGATCCAGAGTAGGCAGGGCGCCCTAATAAAAATGGGCTGAGGATTGCGCCTCAGCCCCATACTGTTACGCTCGGAAAGGAAAGACGAGGGTTAGTTCTTGCGGCGTCGCAGCACCAGCGCGCCCAGACCCGTCGCCAGCGCCATCAGGCTCGCCGGCTCGGGCACCCAGTCCTGCTCCACCAGCAGCAAGCTGGCGGTGGAAGTGCCAGGCACTGGAGCGCCGTCGATGTGCAGAATCGCGACCTCAAACACAAGGAAGTGGCTCGACGGAGACGAGAGGGTAAAGAACTGGTTCAGCCCCACTGCGCCATCCGAACCACCGTAGGCGCTCCCGCTCCAGACCCAGCTACCCGTGAACAAGACTTCACTGGTGTTGTAGTCAACGACCTTCTTGAAGAAGATTATCTGACCATACTCGAACACGAAGCCACTCAGCACGAAGTTGAAGCCCATCAGCGAGCCGCCGCCCATGTCCTTAACTTCGTAGACGCCTGTGAAGCTGGCGTTCGAGAAGTTGGTACCGTTCCCAACGAGGATTTAACCTGAATTTTACAGTACGCGCAGGAACCGCCCAACGGGGTACAATTGCCCCTGCCTATGACAGCACGCTGGCAACGGACTCATCCCTGCGGTGTTTTGCGAACGGAGCATATCGGTCAGACAGTGCGCCTGAACGGCTGGGTGCACCGCCTGCGCGACTTGGGCGGCTTGGTGTTTATCGACCTGCGCGACCGCACGGGGCTGGTGCAGGTGGTGTTCGACCCCGCGATTAGCCCCGACCTGGTGGCTCAGGCGAGCGACCTGCGCGTGGAGTATTGTATCGCGGTCGAGGGCGAGGTGCGCCGCCGACGCGAAGGCGCGGAGAACCCCAAAATCGCCACGGGCGACATCGAGGTGTTCGCCCACGCCCTCCACATCTTCAACCCCTCCAAAACCCCACCCTTCCAGATTAACGAGGAGCATCTGGAGGTGGACGAGAGCCTCCGCCTCAAGTACCGCTACTTAGACCTGCGTCGCCCCGCGATGTACCAACGGCTGGAGCTGCGTCACCGTATCGTGAAATACATCCGCGACTTCCTCTCCGAGCGCGGCTTTCTGGAGGTGGAGACGCCCATCCTGATTAAAAGCACGCCCGAAGGCGCACGCGACTACCTCGTGCCCAGCCGACTCTACCCAGGCAAGTTCTACGCGCTACCCCAGTCGCCCCAGCAACTGAAACAGCTGCTGATGGTGGCGGGCGTGGAGCGCTATTTCCAAATCGCGCGCTGCTTCCGCGATGAAGACCCCCGCGCCGACCGCCAGCCTGAGTTCACCCAACTGGACCTGGAGATGGCGTTCGCTACGCAAGACGACATTTTGAACCTCATCGAGGAGCTCTACATCGGGATGATTGAAACCTGCACGGACAAGCGCGTGCTGAAGCCGTTCCCGCGCCTCACCTACGACGAGGCGATGGAGCGCTACGGCACGGACAAGCCCGACCTGCGCTTCGGACTGGAACTGCACAACTTGAACGACCTGCTACGCACGACCGAGTTTCAGGCGTTCCGAAGCGTGATCGAGGCAGGGGGTGTCGTGAAAGCCATCTGCCTGCCCCAGTGCGCCGACTACTCACGCAAGCAGCTCGATGAGTTGACCGAGTTCGTGAAGCGGTTCGGCGCGAAAGGGTTGGCAACGATTGCCTTCACCCCCGACGGCGTCCGCTCGCCGATTGCCAAGTTCCTCAGTGAGGCGGAGCTGCAGGCGATACGCGAGCGCACTGGCGCGAACACGGGCGACCTCATCGCGATGGTCGCCGACCAACCCAAAGTCGTGAATGAGTGCCTCAGCCGCCTACGCCACCGCATGGGACAGCAACTCGGCTTGGCAGACCCGAACCTGATGGCGTTCGCGTGGGTGGTGGACTTCCCGCTGCTGGAGTGGGACGAGGCTGAGGGACGCTGGAACCCCTCGCACCACCCCTTCACCGCGCCCCGCGAGGAAGATATCCCCCTGCTGGAGACCGACCCCAGCAAGGTGCGGGCAAACTGCTACGACTTGGTCTGCAACGGCAACGAGCTCGCCAGCGGCAGCATCCGTATCCATCGGCGCGACCTGCAAGACAAGATTTTCAAGCTGCTGGGCTACTCCGACGCCGAGATTCAAGAGCGGTTCGGACACCTGCTGGAGGCGTTCGAGTACGGCGCACCCCCACACGGCGGAATCGCGCCCGGAATCGACCGATTGGTGATGCTGCTGGCAGGCGATGAGACGATTCGAAATGTGATCGCCTTCCCGAAGAACACCGCGATGGTGGACTTGATGTTCGGCGCGCCCTCACCCGTAAGCGAGGAGCAGCTGCGCGAACTCCACCTACGCATCGTACTGGACGATGAGGATTGAACGCGATGCACCCGCCAAGATTAACCTCACGCTGGAGGTGTTGGGTCGCCGTCCCGACGGCTACCACGAGATTGCGAGCGTGATGCACACGCTGAGCCTGTGCGACACGCTGGTTCTTGAGCTGCCCGACATGCCAGTGCTATACGCTTCGCGGGGGAAACTTGTCATCTCTGGGGAGCCCACCCAAGGGGAACATGATAGTGTCCCCGCCGACTCGCGCAACCTTATTTGGAAGGCAGTGGAGGCGTTCGTGAAGAGTAGCCCTGACCTACTCAATCCCCCTGCAAAGTGGGGGGAAGACGCTGGCTGGCGTGCCGTCCTCACTAAGCGTATTCCTGTGCAGGCAGGTCTGGGCGGTGGCAGCAGCGACGCCGCCGCCGCGCTGAAAATCCTTGCTGACTGGGCGCGACAGTGGAAAATCGCACAGCCGAATTGGCATACGATTGCCAGTAAGTTAGGGGCGGATGTGGCGTTCTTCATCGGCAAGGATGCTGATGCTACGGTTTCGTCGGCGGGGACGCCGACGCTACGAGGAGGCTCCGTCGGTGGGAACGCTGATGCTACGGTTTCGTCGGCGGGGACGCCGACGCTACGAGCGTTCTCACCGACGCCCCAGTGCGCCCTTGCTACAGGCAAAGGCGAACAGCTAAAACCGCTGCCTCCCCTACCCAGTTTCTGGTGGGTGGTGGCGAAGCCGCATGGTGTGGGCGTCCCTACCGCGTGGGCATATGCGCAGCTCAAGCGCGAGGCGGTTAACCCCGACGCCCACCCACGACGCACCGAGCGGCTCGTGAGCGCCCTACGCGAGGGCGCCCTCAAAACGCCTGCCGACCTTGCGCCCCTACTCCACAACGATTTCGACGAGCCTATCCTGCGTGCGCTCGCTGAGTTGCATGCGGTGCGGCAGCGTATGGTAGGGGTGGGCGTTCTTATAGAGATCTTGTGAGGTTGCTGTGGAACGGAGGGAGGGCTGTGCTAGTCGGGCGAAGACGCCGAGCGCATCGCCGCCGCGAGCCGCGCCGAGGGCTACTGGGCAGTCGCGTCGCAGAACTCCGCCCCATACACTTCGGA
>JARJMV020000276.1 GCA_029335935.2 bacterium | reverse complement strand
GCCGAATATACTGCGTTGGAGGGAAGAGATGAGAAGAGAAGCACGTTTCAATCGTTCGTTGGAGTGGACGCTCTCTTTGGCGATTGGTTGCGCGACGTCAGCTGCGATGGCTATCAACAGCTGCCAAATATACAACGCCTCTCGCACAACCCAGAAACGTGAGACCGAGCAAGCAGGCAAGCGACTGGTGCATGAGACTGCCCTGTATTTAGACCGCTATCTCCAGCAGTTTGTCGGCGTTGTGATCATCTCCGCGCAGCGTCATAAGCATCTGGGGGTCAACCATGACTCGAACACAGTGCCTTACCTTGCGGACGCGCTTCACTCGCAGCCTCAGGAGATTTGCAGCGCGTACTATGCATATGACCACCGCCGCCCGCCCGACCCGAACCGAATCGTGATGGTGACACGAACCAGCTATCCCCAGCAAGACATCGTGGACGAGAGCTACGACTTCCACGAACCCGACCAGCTGTGGTATCAGACACCCAAACGCACGGGCAAACCCACCATTACCGAACCTTTCTATGATGATGCAGTCAAGGTGGCGATGGTGAGCGTGACTGTGCCGATGTTCACTTCGCAGGGGCGATTCTTTGGCGTGGCGGGCATGGATATCAAACTCGACGCGCTGTCTCAGAAGGTTTCCGAGTTGGGCATTCTGGGCGAGGCGTATCGCAATCACGAGTTTGCAATGTTAGTTAGTCGCGAAGGCACGCTGATAGCCCATCCCGATCCGAGTAAGCTGCTCCGTAAAGATTTTGAAGGCGTCAAACTGAGTGCGTTGCCCGAGAGTAAGGTTGTGGGCGAGGCAGAGCAGGGCGTGCAGCGCGCGGTGATTGATCGTAAAGCGCGCTACCTGTTCTGGGAGACCGTGCCAACTACAGGATGGCGGTTGGTGATTAGCACCGAAGAGGATGCCATCTTAGCGCCGTTGGCAAGGTTACGCACACGAGCGATAGTGAGTACGGCCATCGCCATCCTGCTGATTGCGGCATTAGCAGGCACAATTGCCTATCGCGCCCTGCAGCCACTGCGCCAGATGACCGAGTGGGCGGAGCGCGCCAGCAACGGGCAAGGCGACCTCACCCAACGCCTGCCTGAAAATCGGCGCGATGAACTGGGCAAGTTCGCACACTACTTTAACCGCTTCATCGATGCGCTGCAAGTGATTGTGGCGAAGACGCGCGAGTCGAGCGCACAGGTAATCGCTGTGACCAGCCACACACAGCGCGCGACAGAACAGCTGACGACGGGTGCCCAGCAAGTCAACGCCGCCGTTGCGCAGTCGCAAGCGATTAGCCAAAACTTCGTCAACGAACTCCAGCAGCAGGTCGACGCCGTGAACCAGTTCCGCCAGTCGATGCAATCGTTCTTAGCCCTTACTCAAGAGACAGCGCAGCTGATGCAGCAGAGCGCTCAGATTGTCGACGAGGTACAGCGTGTGGTGGGCGAGGTCTCGCAAGGCGCGGAGCACACAGCGCACAGCACCGCCCAAGGATTAGAAGCGATGCGCATTGTGCGTGAGGGCATCGAGGGCGCGTCGTCTGAGCTGCGCGCGGCATTTGAGCAGACCACGCAGGTCGCCCACTCCGCCCAGCAAGGAATGCAGTCGCTGGGCGATGCGGCGCAAGTGGTGCACGCTATCGAGCGTCAGGTGCGTCAGGTAGGACAGGAGCTGAGCGCGCTCGCGGAGATGTCGGCGTCGGTCAGCGAGATTGTGCGCACGATTGAGGAAATCGCGCGTCAGACGAATCTGCTCGCGCTCAACGCCGCGATTGAAGCGGCGCGCGCAGGCGAAGCAGGGCGCGGCTTCGCTGTCGTCGCCGAAGAGGTGCGCCGACTCGCTGAGCGTAGCGCCAACGCCACACGCGAAATCCAAAACATCATCCAGCAGGTACTCCAGCGCACCGACGCATCTATCCAAGCCCTACAACAAGCCATCCATTCCGTAGAAACGGGCGTGGGACAGGTCGATGCCGTGCGCACTCAGCTCCAAGACACGCTCCACTCGGTACAGACCATCGACCACCGCATGCGCAGCGCCGTCGAGGTCATGACACGCATCGTGGAAGATAGTCGCAACGCTCTTGAACGCATCGAAAGCATCGCCGCCATCGCCCAGCAAACCAGCGCATCCACCGAAGAGATGAGCGCTGAAATCGCGCAGGTCGGACAAACCATTCTCCGAGTGGCGCAACTCGCCCAGCAATCGTCGCTGCAGGTGGATTACATCAGTCAGCAGAGCGAGTCCATTAATCAAGGGCTGCAACAGATGGCGCAGTCCAGCCGCCACATCTGTGAGCAGAGCCGTCAGTCCGCGATTATCTCGAACCAGCAGTGGCAGACGCTCACCGAACTGCAGGCAGACATCCGTCAACGCAGTGAGTGGCTTGCCGACCGTATGCGCGACTTAGATGAGGCGATGCGCCTGTTCACTACAGGCGAGAGCCAGACCGAGACCATCGAGTTTCCCACCGCAGCATAAAACATGATCTGCTGAGCCAGCAGCGAGGGAGGTACTCTCCCTCGCTTTTTTCATTTCCGCTGAGAGGCTGTCTGAGAGATGTAGGGAGCTTTCGGCGCAGTCCCCCAGGCTCCGTGGCATGGCGTGCTGCTGATTTCCTTCACTCCCGTCCCTCTCTCCCACACCGCAACAGAGGGGGATGAGGAGGGGCGAATTCGCTCACTTTTCAAAGCCAACTCTCACTGGTTGGGATGGATCGTCACCTTCCGTGCGTAGTCGTTGCCCTCGTCGTCGCGCGTGCGATGAATTGTGGCGCGCGCAGGTGGTTTAATCTGCTCCACCTTCACCGCCTTGCCCTTGAAAGTGAACTCGGTATTCTCATCGTAGCGTATTTCGCGTATGTCGCCCGCGCGCGTCAACACTTTCAGGAGCTTTTTCTGGCGGTCGATGCTCTGAATCGTGCCCTGAATAGAGGGCAACGCGCGTTCGCGCCCGATGTTGGCGTCTTTTTCCGTGTTGCTGACCGAGAGGAGCATTACATCGAGGTTCGACAGTAGGCGTGGCGCCAGATACAAGGTCTCGCCAATCGCGAAGTCCTCGATGGTGGCGGGTTTGCCGTCGCGCTCAAAGCGGGTCTTGGGGGTGAACCGATAGGCGAATCGTGTGTTGTCGGGCAGCTCCACCAGCAGGTAGTTGTCCTCCACGCCTTGGAGCGTGCCTTTCACCACACCTCGGCGCACCTTGTCGAGCCACTTCCAAGTGTCGGGGTCCGCCATCTCGCGCACGACGGGGCGCACCTGCGTGCTGACGCTCACACGCGCCATCACCTGCTTGCCCTCCATTGTGCGAAACTGCTCGGCGTCGACAGGCTGCTTATTCAGCCACAGGCGCGCCTTCTTGTGGAGCGTGGCGTTCATGTCGGGTTTGCCCGCACGCTTCAGAACAATAGAATTCCCCTCAGCATCGAACTGGGCTAAAGTCGCCAGAAATATCTCCGTTTCTGCCTGTGCAACCATCCACGCGGCGCACAGCACCAGACACAGCATCGCTCGCATCGCCTTTCACCTCGCGGGCGAAGCGATTCCATATACCGAGCGAAACTCCTGCCTCTTTTCGGGTTGCGATGTGCGTCGCCTGATGTCAGTTCGGGGCGGTCTCACAACTGGGGGCGTAAATTGTTGACTCGGGGAACGGTATCTTCGGGCAGAAGTAGTGCTTGGGTACTGTGTCGCGACACTGCCCAACGCGCGACTCCTGCGCTGTATGACGCGCTCGAACCCACTTGGAGTGCCCATCGAAGAAGCTAAAGTTCGCGCCGCCGCTGTGGGCGATGGAAGGACAGTCCTCGAACTGATTATTTCGCAGCGCGAAGAAGAACCCGTCGTTGAGCGTTTCACCCTCGTCGATTAGCACCACAAACTCCGCAGGACGCTCCACTACTGGTTCAGGGATGTAGCCCGCCACCGCATTCATAGAGTAGCTCAGCTTCTTCTCGCGCCCCCGCCGATCAGACGGGCAGATGTAGATGTCGGCGTTCTTGACATAGGGATAGATGGCTCCCTTGGTGATACGCTCCCAGTAAAGCAGCCAAATCTGGTTCACCGCAGAGTTGGGGTTGAGCGGTTCATTAATCACGCGAAAACACGGTACCCACTGCGCTTCGAGTCGTGAGACGAAGCCTGTCATCCACGGCGGCCACTCGGGCTGACGCCGCTCGCCCGGACAGTACGCCAAATCCGCAGGACCTGGATTGCGCCCTTCCCAATCTGTTCGGTACATCACCAGCGCAGTTCCCAGCTGGCGCAGATTCGATAGACAAGTGGCTTGACGCGCTTTCTCGCGCGCTTGAGCAAACACCGGAAATAGTATCGCCGCCAAAATCGCGATGATTGCAATCACGACCAGCAACTCTATCAGCGTAAATGCTCTTCGATACATCGTTGCCTCCTACGGTGTAATTATAACTCATTTTGTCGGCAGTTGCGCGTCTTGGGTATGCTATGCATGATGCTACGCACCACTTTACTGATTGGCATCGGCGGTTTCGTGGGCGCGAACTTGCGCTATTGGATTGGCGGTTGGGTTGCCCAGCGAGCGGGCGTACTGTTTCCTGTTGAGACGATGCTGATTAATGTAGCAGGTTCGTTCCTGCTGGGGCTGTTCATGACGCTGGCGCTGCACTATGTGTGGGCGCCCGAGTGGCGACAGGTGATAGCGATTGGCTGTATCGGCTCCTTCACCACCTACTCCACCTACGAGTACGAGAGCCTGCGCCTGTTGCAGCAGGGGCTATGGTGGCAGGCAGGGTTGAACCTGTTGGGCAGCTTGGTGTTGGGGTTGATTGCTGTGACGCTGGGCGTGCTGCTCGGACGCTGGCTGATTGGGGGTACCGACCTATGACGATTGAAGGTCCAGTTAAGCTATTGCGGGTCTACATCGGCGAGGCGACTAAGTGGCATGGGCAGCCGCTCTACATGGCGATTCTACTCAAGGCGCGCGAGCGGGGATTGGCGGGCGGCACGGTGCTGCGCGGCGTCGCGGGCTACGGCGCGAACAGCATCATCCATACTGCCAACATCTTGCGCCTGTCGGAAGACCTGCCGATGGTCATCGAGTTCGTCGACAACGCCGAGAAGATACAAGCGTTCCTGCCTGTGCTGGACGAGATGGTGCAGGAGGGCTTAATCCTGCTGCTGGACGCCGAGCTGGTGCATTACCGCTCCAGCAAGGGGTAGGCGCGCGCTTGCTACACGAACTCGAAGCGCGTCGCGACTTGTTCAATCACAGCTTGGTGTTCCTGCAGCAGGCGCGTGAGTTGGTCGGCGTTGTTGAGGTTCAAGCTGTGCGCAAGTGCGTGTAGCCGTTCGCCGTCGGGTAGGGTCTCTGGGGCAGGTTCAAACAGCAGGCGCAGGCGGTTGCGCAGATGATATAGGAACAGCCACGCCTCGCGTAGCGCGTCGCAGTCGGCGCGTTCCAGCGCGCCCGCGCGCCAGAGCCACTCCAGCAGCGCCACTGTGCGGGAGTCGGTCGGATGCGCATCCAGCGAAGCGCGCTGCGCTAAGAGCCAGTGCGTGAGAAAATCAATCATCGCCTGACCTGCACGCCCCAGCTTGAGGTGGGTATGT
>JARJMV020000266.1 GCA_029335935.2 bacterium | reverse complement strand
GGTCTTCGGGGCGCACGCGCAGGGTTTTCAGTTCGCGCGGGCTTTTGATGACGGGGCGCAGCCAGTCGGTTTCGAGCTCGCCTTGCCAGCCTGCGCCGTTTTTCACGCGCACCGTCGCGCCCGCCTTGCCCGCCATCACCTGCGCCACCGTCGCCCCCATCGGCTCCAGATAGAAAAACTCGTTCGCGCCCGTTTTGATACCGAATCGCACCTCAGCGATGTCGCCCAGTCGCACCAGCAGGGGCATCAGGGCGTCGTCTTGGGCGAGGAAGTAGCGGTCGCCGTCGCGCTCTTGCACGATTCGGTAGCCTGCAGCGCGGAGGGCGTCGGGCGTGCGCAGGCTCGTGCCCGCCACCCGCTCGGCTTCTTGCAGGTTCGCGATTTTGGGAAGCAGTTGGGTTAGGTTCATCGGCATAGGGGAATCAGAGTTCATGGCAAGCCTCCTGCAGAGTGAAATGGAGCCACACATACTTGCGCCTGGGGCGGTCAAGAGAGTACGAGAGTACCTGCTCGCAAGAAAATACTTGCGCTTGCCAAAATTGATACTTGCAAGCGCAAGTAAATATGGGGCAAACGCCAATATCTCTGGGGTTATGGAAGTCGGTAGGCTGCATCTTTGTAGGTTCCCTCCTTGCAGAGTTTGCCTTCTGTGGTGAGTTTTTTGAGCAGGCGTGAAGCCTGAAAAGAGCTTACCCCCAGCAGTTCGCGGGTGATACGGTTGGTGATTGCGCCGTATTGGCGCACATAGGCAAGGATCATCTCCTCGTAGCGGATGGCATCGATACCCGCTTCACGGATGTAGGCGATCGATTCGCCCAGCGTTTGGTAGAGTGCGCCGCTGAGTCGGAACAGTTGAGAGCGTCGCACGCCGCTGCGTTCGAGGAGACCCTCGCGCACCATGCGCATCAGCAGGGCGTGCGTATCGGTGCGGGGCAGTTGCAGGGTACGGGTGGCTTCGGCGAGGCTCAGCTCGCGCTGGCGTCGCAGGGTGAACAGCACGAGCAGTTCATCCAGCCCCAGCGACTTGCCCTCCCGCTCCCGCTGGCGCACAAAGCGCGTGAACGCTTCATCCAGCGAGCCGTTGTAGAGCGTCAGGCGTACTATCGCGCCGCTCGACCAGTAGGAAGGCGGCGGTTTCCCTGAGCTGAGCTGCACGCAGAAGATGCGCTTGACGCCAACCCCCGACCGCTCTACCAGTCCGATTCGGCGCAACATCTCCGTCAAACGCCGATTGCGCGGGTAGGAATCTTGACGAAAGATGTTTTCAGGGCTAATGCCTGCCAAGAAGCTCCCCGGATTGCTCACTTCCAAACGGTCGGGGTAGTGTTTGATGAACACGGCGGCAGGGCTGAGATAGTCGCGATGCTGCATCGCGTTCAGCAGCGCCTCGCGGTACGATTCTTCGGGGAAGTCCTTAATCTCATAGTGGAACAAGCCCGCTTTGACCGTGGTGATGCGGTTGTAGAGTTCAATATTTCGCTCGGTCTCTTCAAGGGCGCGTAGCAGTCCGCAGGCGTAGATTTCACGCCGTTCATAGTCGGTGTCGCTGCGCATGCGCAGGTACTCCACGGTGTGTTGCGGCAAGTGGCGTTGGAGGATGGCTTCCTTCCCGATGAGCAGGGCGCCTGCGACGGTGGGCTGTCCGTCTTGGGTGGCGCCGATTTGCTCCAGTAGTTGCTCATCGCGGAGTCGGAGCAGGGGCGAGTGGGGTGCGCGCGCCTCCAGAAACCGTTTCAAGCGCATTATCTCCAGTGCATCGAACGCCTCAGCCGCAGTGCAGGGCAACAGCGCGTCGGTCGCATCGACCAGCCCTGCCTCGACTAACCGTTGTTGGCGCATCGCACCCGTCATCGGCTTGCACTCGGTGCCCACGCGCACCTTGGCGACGCCGTCGGTGGTGGTGTGGACGCCCATCCCGTGCGGAATGTGGATAATCAGCAGCCGCACCCCCAAATCGTCGAGGAACACCTCCTCGGCTTCCACCAGGATGTGCGGGTCTGTGAGGTCGTAGACGCGCTCGCGCAGTTCGTGCAGGTTATAGGCGCCGCAGCCAGCGACCGCCTGGGCGCGCCCCTTGACCCGATCTTTGACGCCCAAGACGAGGGCGCCGCCCCGATGGTTGGCGAAGCAGACCGCATAATCCGCAAGCATGCGGTAGAACTTCCGCCTGCCCGATTCTCCGTGTTCCCACTCGCGGCTCCATTCCTTGAACTCCAGCGTCTCCGTTTCCAGCGCGGACGCTGGGCGCGTATCCAAGCGAGCGAGCAGGCTCCGTATCTGGTCAGCACTGTATCGCATCGCTATTCCTGCAAGCGCGTGGTGATATCCTCCACAAGGACGGGTTCGTTCGGATAGAAAAATACCTGATAGCGCCTGCCCTTCTCCAGAATCGTGAAGTAGATGTCGGGGGCGCGGAGGTACTTGCCGCCCCATTTATCGCCCTCGTATCGGTTCTGCTCGTTCAGCCCTGTCGCCCACAGCTCGGCGGCGGTGCGCGTAATCACACGCTGGTGCTTGGGGTCGGCGACCGCCTGCTCGAACGGCGCGGTCAGGCGAACGAAGCGCGTCGGGGCATCGGGGTCGTACTCCGCCTTGCGCAGGATGGTAATCACCGTGTTCACATCCGCGCTGGCGAACTGACGCTCCAACGCCGAATCGTAAATCGCCTGAATATGCGCGTGCCGTAGCAGATACCCCTGCAACCGCCCCCCGAACCCCACATCCAGCCAGCTGTTGGAACAGACGAACACATGCATGCCGCCAGGCTTGAGCAGCTGCAGCACGCGGGCATAGAAGTAGACATAGAGGTCGGAGCGTCCCTCGGCGGCGTCGGCGTACCGATGGAGCAGGGTCTTTTTCATATCGGCTGGGATGAGTTCCTGGCGCACATAGGGCGGATTGGCGACAACGATATCGAATCCGCCGTCTTTGAACACTTCGGCGAACTCGACGCGCCAATCGAAGCCTTCGATATCGCCGCTGGGGTGCGCCCACTGGCGGATTTCTTGGCGCCGCTGCTCAATCTCCTGACGCAGCATGCGTTTTTGCTCGTCGCTGTGGGCGCGTAGGTATTTTGCCTTCAGCTGCTCGTAATCGCTGATTTGCTGCTGGCGGAACATATCGGGCTGGGCGCCGCCTTGGGGGTCAGGGGCGAGCAGGCTGTCGCCGACTTCGATTTTGAAATCGAGGTTCGGCAGCGCGACATCGGCGTCGGGGTCGTCGAGCGGGTTGCGCGTGTCGTCCACCACGAGGCTCAGCCACAGGCGCAGGCGGGCAATCTCCACCGCGCAGGGGTCGATGTCCACGCCGTAGAGGTTGCTCTGGATTATCTCCAGTTTGCGTTGGTAGAGCGTGGCGTTGTCGAGGCGTTTCTGGTCGAACAGGGCGGCGCGCAGTTCGAGCAGTTCGTGGAGCATGCCCAGCAGGTAGGCGCCGCTGCCGCAGGCAGGGTCGCACACGCGCACGCGCCGCAGGGCATCCAACACCCTCTCAGGGTCTTTGAGATGGCTCGCGTCGCTGGCGTCCACGAACTGCGCCAACGCCTCCGCAGGCTCCCCCGTCGCGTCCTGCAGGTAGCCCTTGAGCGCCTCGCGACACATGAACGCAACCACAGGGCGCGGCGTGTAATAACTCCCCGACTCGTGCCTGCCCGTGACCAACTCTTCGAACACCTTGCCCAGCATTTCCGGGTCGACGGCGACCTCCATCTCCAGCGGGGTGCTTTCGGTGATGGTGAAGTTGTAGCGGTAGAGCAGGTCTTCGAGGACGGGCTGGAGCGCGTCGTCGGGCACATGGGCGCAGGCGTCGTCGTCGTGTTCCTCAAAGAGGCCGCCGTTGAGGTAGGGCGCGTCGCCGATAAGCTCGCGCAGCAGCCCGCCCTGATTCACCGCCATCAGGTTGCGCTCTTGGGGGTTATTGAGCGCGCTAAAGAAGAGGGGCTTGAGGCGCGCGCTGTAAAACGAGTCGGCATCGGCGCGGTTCGCCTGATAGTCTTGCCACAGCGCACGCAGGTAGTCGCGCCGCTTATCGAAGCGTAGCCACCCCTTGCGCTCCAAAAAGCGCACAAACAGCAGCCGATTAAACAGCTTGAGCGTGAAGAGGCGCTTCGCGTCGGGGTCTTCGATGCCCGTAATGCGCGCCTCGGCGCTTTCGAACAGGCGACGGAAATCCTTGTAGAACCGTTCCGTGACCCTCTCCACGCTGAACGCTTCCACGACTTGGTCAGCGTGGGCTTGGCGATTGGCTTGGGCGTCATTTTCGAGTTGAGCGAGTATTTCGAGGTCGGTGCGCAGGGGTGCGTCGGGCTGAACTTCCAGTGTGCGGATGGCGAGGGTGTAGCGGGCAGGCTCTTTCAGCACGGGGCGCGGCTGGATAAAGAGTAGGTTCGGGCTGTCGTCGGCGCGCGCGGTGAAGAGGTAGGTGTATTGGGGGTATCGGCGCGTCAGCGATTCGAGCAAGCGTCGGAGCTTGCTCCGCTGCGCCGTGCGCAGATGCAGGTGGTAGATGCGGAGCGCGTCGTCGGCGTAGAGCAGGGACGCCTCGCGCAGGGGTTCACGCGCCGATTCGGTCAGCGCGTCGAACTCCGAGGCGTCCAGGGGTTCGGTCAGGGTGTCGTAGCCCAGCGCACGCCAGAACTCGATGCCCGCGTCTTCGCAGTGATACGCTTGCAACTGCGTTTGGAGCTTGCGTTCGTCCGCCATCAGCCGTTCCCTCTGCCTTCCTTCGTAAGTCGCTGGCGTCCTGCTTCTGTAATCTCCCAGATGCCATGCTCCGTGCCGCCGCGAATGTAGCCCTTCTCTCGGAGCCGATTGCGACACCACTCCGCTGTGTTCTGCCAACGAGTATTCTTTCCAG
>JARJMV020000263.1 GCA_029335935.2 bacterium | reverse complement strand
ACCGACGATTCTCCGAACTGTTCGAGAATGTACCCGTCGCCTGCTTCACGGTCGATATGGATGGCACGGTGCATGAATGGAACCTCGCGGCGCAACAGCTCTACGGCTACACCAAGCAAGAGGTGCTGTTTCGCCCCTTCTATGAGAAGGTATTTCGGGGCGCGGCGGCGTCAAGGCTTCACGAAATGCTGCAGCGCGTCGTACAAGGCAGTATGGTGACGGGGATCGAGAGAGAAGACTAAGACTCCGAAGGGAATCTCCATTATGTGATCCGCAGCGCATTTCCGATTCAGAACCTGCAACGCGAAGTGGTCGGTGCGATTGTATCGGTCGTGGATGTTACCTATCGCGTCGAGTACGAGAACCAGCTCAAACAGCTCAACCAGCAGCTGCAGAACCTCGCGATTACCGACGGGCTGACAGGGCTACATAACCATCGCGCATTCCAAGACTATCTGGAAGAGCAGTTCCAAACCGCGATGCACAAGAAACAGCCCCTATCGCTGATTTTGATGGATGTTGATCATTTCAAGCAGTATAACGACACCTACGGGCACCAAGCAGGCGATGAGGTGCTGCGTCGTGTGGCGCAGATCCTCAAACAAAGTGTGCGGGACGGCGATTTCGTGGCGCGCTACGGAGGCGAGGAGTTCGCCGTGGTGCTACCGCGCACCGATGCTGAGAACGCCGTGCAGGTGGCCGAGCGACTGCGCGAAGCGATTGCTTCCGCAGAGTGGACGCTGCGCCCCATCACGGGTAGCTTCGGCGTGGCGAGCATCCGCCCCGACATGGAAACACGCCGAGAGATTATCGAGTCTGCCGACCAAGCCCTCTACGAAGCCAAACGCGGCGGACGCAACCGAGTCGTCGCGTGGGATTATCGGATGCTCCTGAAAGCCGCATAGCAGGAGAGTCGACGGGGGAACTCAAAAGATACTCTTGGGGGTCAAAACTATGATGAACCGAGTGCGCACCACCGCCCAAGCCCAGACGCGCGTGGCGCCGCAAGCAAGTGCGGGGCTGAAAACACTGGCGCGCCTGCTCACCTTGAATAACGAGGAACTACTGAAGGTCATCGAGCAGGAGTTGGAAGAGAATCCTGCCTTGGAGTTGGTAGATGAGGAGCGTGTGCGCGTTGCGGCGTCCGCTGCGCCCACAATCCTCTCGCTGGATTACGATTCGGGGGGGCGCGACTCGGACGAGGGCGACCACGACGACTGGCTGGAGATGTGCTGCGCCGCGCCTGCGCTCGATTTGAAGTCGCATGTGCTGGGGCAGCTGCGCCTGAGCATCGCGCCTGAACTGTTGCCGATTGCCGAGTATATGGTGGAGTCGTTAGATGAGCGTGGCTACCTACAGGCGGATGTGGAGGAGATTGCGCTCCAGTGGAATGCTCCACTGGAAGCGGTGGAGCATGTGCTGGCGCAGCTGCAGCGGTGCGATCCGCCTGGTGTGGGGGCGCGCAACCTCCAGGAGTGTCTCCTGCTGCAGATCGAGTCGTTGCGCTACGCGCCGCGCCCCTCCTACGACCCCGAACTCCTGAGCCTCACGCACGAGGTCCTCACAAAAGGCTGGCACGACTTCTCACGCGGGCACTGGGACAGCCTCCAACGCCGATTGAGACTGGGCGCCGACGCACTGGAAGCCGTCAAGCGGTTCATCCGCAGCGAGCTGCAGCCCTACCCTGCGGGCGATTGGGAATGGCACGAGATGCTCCACGAGCCGTCGCCGGTGCAAGAGCCCGATATTATCATCCACGCGTCGCAGCAAGGCATCCGCATCGAAATCTGCGGGGCGCACTACGAATGGCTACGCCTCAGCCCTGCCTATCTGGAGCAGGCGACGCGCCTCACACAAAACGCTCTGCGGTTCAACGCCGACGAGCGCGACCATATTCAGCACTACCTCAGCCGCGCACGAATCTTTATCCAAGCGCTCCAGCAGCGTCTCCAGACGCTCAAACGGATTATGGAGGTAATCGCACAGCGTCAGTACGGGTTCTTGATGACCAGCGATGCGCGGTTCCTGCAGCCGATGACGCGCGTGGAAGTTGCCCAAGCCACGGGTCTCCACCGCTCCACGATTGGGCGCGCCGTGCGCAACAAGTGGCTCCAGCTGCCCAACGGGGTCATGGTTCCGCTCGAGGTGTTCTTTGACGCCTCGTATCGGACGGCGCTGCTGATTGAGCAGATTCTGCATACGCATGAGGGCGCAGGCAAGCGGCTCACCGACGCCGAGATTGCCGAGAAACTGGCGGAGATGGGCATCGAGATTGCCCGACGCACCGTCGCCAAGTATCGCCAACGCCACAATATCCTCTCCTCCCACTGGCGCGAGCGACAACGCTTGGTGGGCTAACGCCCTGCGCTGACGAGCTCCCCTTTCGCCACGCGCAGCAGCTCGTCCATCGTGGTCTCGGCCACTGCGACCGACCGATCCGCCACGCCGTAGTACACCATCCAACGGTCGTCGCCCAGCGGCGTGAGACCCGTGGGGAACACCACGCGCTCGAAAAAGCCGCTCACCTCGTAGTCTTCGGTAGGCACAATCAGCGGCTCGTGGGAACGGTAGAGGACTCTATGCGGCTCGTCTATGTCCAGCAGCGCTACGCCTGCGCAATAGCCGTCTTTGGCGTTCACACCGTGATAGACTATCAGCCAGCCCTCGGGCGTCTCCACAGGAGGCGCGCCTGCCCCGATACGCCTCGAATCCCAGTGGTGGATGCGCGGCGCCATCAGGAACTGGTGGTCGCCCCAGTGCAGCAAATCGGGCGAGTAGGCGACCCACATGTTCGGACCATCAAAAGCCGACGCTGAAGTGCGATGCATCGCCACATACCGCCCCCCCACCCGACGCGGGAAGAGCGTCACATTTTTGTTCTCGTGATGGAGGATTAGCCCCAACCGCTGGAAGGTTTTGAAATCCTCTGTGGCGGCGATGCCCACGCAGATTCCATAGCGCGAGACCGCCGTGTAAGAGATGTAATACACGCCGTCGATGGGCGTGATGCGGCAGTCCTCGATGCCATACTCCTCGTACTTGGTTTCGGGGAACAGCGTGGGTTCGTCATCGACGGTGAAGTGGACGCCGTCTTTGCTGCGCGCCAAGCGCAGGTGCGAAATGGAGCTTAGGTAGACGCGCCCTTCATAGACAACCGCGCGCGGGTCGCTCAGATCGGTCAGCGGCGAGTGGCGCGGGAAGGTAAGGATCTCCAGTCGCTGTGCTGCGGCGCCGTTCCGATTCAGCACAGGCACGCCCACAAGGTCGGGATCGTCCAAGATAGGTCGCTCCGCCACGCGCAGTAATAACAGAATCTCGTCGCCGAACCGAGTTGCGCCCGGATTGAACGCGCCGATGACCTCCAGATTCGGCTCCGAAGGCTTGACCATTTCGGGCGTGATGATTGGGTTCTCCGTCACACGCTTCGCCACTGATACTAACCTCCTTGTCAATGAGACGGCGGCGTCGGCTCGCCGTCCGTAGTGAGCCTGATAATGAGTCTTTCCATAATTTCGGTGGCGTTCACACTGGGGCGCAGCCCTTTGAGGGCTAAATCGGCGTCGTAGAGGGCTTGGAACGCGCGGCACAGGTGCGTCAGGCTCAGTCGCTCCGCCTGTTTCTGGAGTTTCTCTTGCAGGAACGCTTGGCGTTGCAGGGTTTGCAGCACATCAGGGTCTTTCGGCAGCCATGCGGCGACCTCTGGGCTGACCTTTTGGGGCTGTTTGATGGGTTGCTGGTGTTGGATGAGGGTGCGCACACCCCACAATAGGCGATACTGGCGCGCAATCAGCGCGAGCGTCTTGAGCGCGGTCTCCTCCGCGCGCGCGCCCGCTTGGAACAGCAAACGCAGCTGGCGCATCGCCGCGTGCGCGTCGCGGGCAACCACCGAATCGACCAGTTTGAACACTTGGGCTTGCTGGCTGGGGCTAACAACCATATCGATATCCAGACGGCAGATTTCGCTGCGGGGTTCCACGAAGAGGATGACTTTTTGCAGTTCGGCGAGGGCGCGTTCGGCGACGCCGTCCACCAGAGTCTGCAGGTACTCGGCGTCTTCTGTGCGCAGCTGCTTGCCTGCCGCCTGCGCCGTCTCCACCAGCCGTCGCGCGAGCGTCGCCCCTGTCAGCGCAGTGAGCTTGACGACCATACCGCCCTGCTCCACCGCTTTGGTCAGGGCGTTCCAAGCGGCTTTTGCGCCCTCGCTCTCCTCAGCGGGCGCAGTAATCAGCACGAGGCAGGCGAATGGCGGCGTTTGCGGAACCAGTTTCGCAAGGGCTTGCAGGTCGCTTGCGCTGTAGCGGTTCACAGCATGCAGGACAACCAGTCGCCGCTCGGCTTCCATCGGCACGGTCTGTACCAAGCCGCTCAGCGTGGCGACGGGCGTCTCGCGGGCGTCCAGCACGGCTTCGTCCACGCTCCCCGAAGCAGTGTTCAACGCGCGTCGCAGCGCCGAGAGGAACTCACGCTGCTGTACCAGCTCCTCTCCTTCCAACAGGTAGACGCGGGCAGGCGCACGCCAGTCGCTTGCCCGAAGTTCCGTGAACCTCTTAGTTGCCATAGACCTTCCTGCGCCCGTAGGCGAGCCACCTTAGGATAAGCCGTCGGACGCCGAGTTCCTGCAGGGCGAGCCGTTGCAGTTGGCGGATTCGCTGGGCGATTTCAGGCTGCAGCGCGTCGCGTCGCTCGGGCGCGGCGTAGAGGTACTCCATCAGCGCAGGGGTAAGCGCAGCCACCGCGGGGGCGACGCCACTGCCCTGTTGACGCAGGCGCGCGGCGGCGGATTCCAAGTAGGCGCGGGGCGTCTGACCCAGCGTAGGACGCTCCACACCCAACAGCCACAGCAGGAACACCAGACGCTGATAGAGCAACATCGGTCGGCTGACAGCAGCGCGGCGACCCCAACCCGCGCGCGGCGCGACCAGCACATACACAATCGCCAGCGCCAAGACGATAATCAGCGCATCCAACATCCGCTGGAGCAGCTGACGACGCGCCTGCACCAACTCTGCGCTCTCCTGCGCCTGTATCTCCGCCTGACCTGCGTCGATGACGGGTGCGTTGCGCGTGGCATCGAACGCAACCCAGCCTACACCCTCAAAATAGACCTCCGTCCAAAGATGCCGATGCTCCTCGCGCACAACATACTCATCGCCCTCACGCTCTTTCAAAATGAAGCCTGACGCCACGCGCGCGGGGATGCCTGCGTACTGACAGAGCACCGCCAACGCCGTCGCGAACTCCACACAGTAGCCCTGCTTCGCCTCGAACAGGAAATATTCCGCAGCGTCCACATCGGTCGGATAGGCTTCCACATTCAAGTTGTAGGCGGTATTCTGCTCGATATGGCGCACGATTGCCATCACCTTATCGTACTGGGTGGGTTGGTTGGCGGTGAGCGCCGTTGCCAATTCTTGTAATCGTTTACTGGTCGTTGCGAGGATAGGGATACGGAAGGGGGATGTGGGCGCAGCGCGCAGGATGCGTGGGTCGTCGGTGGGGACATACGCCCGTACCGTGTATTGCTCGCCTGCACCCAGCGGACGGTAGCTGGAGACGGCGTTGATTTGCCATGCGTACTGCAGGGCGCGCACGGGCGCTTCCACTTGCAGCGGCGTGCCCGGCATGTAGAGATATCGATGCCAACCGCTACTGAGGGTGACGATGGCTTGTACCTGCCGCGCGGAGGGCGCGTTCAGGGGGCGTTGAGGCGCGAACACGCCCTGCCGCAGGGGCGCCATCTCACTCATAAAGTAACGACCGCGATTCCAGCCGCGCCCCGTATAATAGTTGTACGATTCGATGCGCATGTAGTCGGGCTGTGCCGCACCTTCCAGTCGCACGCGCATCACCTCCAGCTTGCTCAGCGCAACTGCCCCCGCACCTGTCTGGAGATCGGGAGACGCCTCACTTGTGCCGCCTGCACGCACATTCGCTCGAAACGGCATCCCCACCACAAAACTCGAAATCAACTGACCAATCGTGAGCGCGAGAATAGGAGCCAGCACGAACGCGGTCATGCCTGCAAACAGCCCACTCCCCAGCACCGCGCGCAACGCATATCCCGTCTCCAAGCGCGGCTGTGCCAGCCCCCACTCCAGCCGATGGCTTACCAGCATCAAAAACAGCATCGCCAGCAACATCAGCGCAAACAGCCACAGAATCTGCTTCGCCAGCATGTAGGTAGCAATCAACCCAAACAACGCCAACGCAGGCACACTCTGGAACACCAACGAGTTCATCGTGAACATCAGCGCGCTACGTAAGCACAGATACCATAAAAACGATAAACTGAGGTACGACTCGATAGCAGGGTCGGTCACGACCCCGAACAGGCTGTTGAGGAACGACTGCCCCACGACGCACAGCGCGGCAATCAGCGCGTCGGACACGCCCACCAGCACCCGTGCATTCTCCGGTAGCGTGAAACGGCTCGCCCACGCGCTAAACCCCACGCCGACCGACACCAACAGAACGAACGGCGTCGCAGAGAACTCCGACACACGCGCCAACTGCACCACCAGCACACACGCCAGCGTCAACAGCCACACCGCCCCATACGCCGCTAACGGGGGCGAGCCACTCGATTCCGTCCGAACCTGCGCCATCAGTAGTTATACGATTCTACCCGCTTGGGCGTTCGCAAAACAAACCGCCCAGCGATGCGTCTGAAAAGTGTGGTATACTTCCCTCGAAACCCTATACAGGAGGAGACCATCATGAAACGAATCGGTTTACTGATTGCGACCATCGCTTTGGCGGCGTTGGGGCCGCTGTGGGCGCAGGACACGCCAGCGGGCAACGATGATAAGGGCCCTGCGGTACAGCCGCAACCGCAGGCGCAGCCAACGCGCGGCGATGTGCTGGCCCCCAGCAACCTTGCAACCCGTCTGAACCTCAACGAGGAACAGCGCGCCCGTATCGAGGGACTCTGGAAGCAGTATAACGACCGCACGGAGCAAATCCGACGCGACACCTCGCTGACCTCCGAGCAACGCATCACGCGCCTGCGCCAAGCACGCGAAGAGTATGTGCGGCTCGTGCGCACCGTGCTGAACGAAGAACAGCTCAAGAAATTTGAAGCGTTGCTGAATGAGCAGTCGCCTGCGCTCGGCAATCTGGCGAACATGCGCCTGACGCCTGAGCAGATGGAGAAAATCCGCGAGATTGTGCAACGCTACAACGCTATTCGCCAGCAAATCACCCAAGACGCCTCGCTCACGCCCGACCAACGCTCGCGCCGCCTGCAGGAAGTGAACCAGCAGATGATGCAGGAAATCCGTAATGTGCTGCCCAAGAACCTGCAGGAGCAGTGGGACAAGGCGACCAAGCACGACCAGCAGCAACAGGGCGAACAGAAGGAAGAGAAGAAGGAAGAAAAGAAGGGCGACAACCCGCCCCAGAACCCTTGAACCCCCTGTAGCACGGACATTCCTGTCCGTGCTAACCCACCGATTGGTTCAGGCGACTTTACACATCCTGCCTGTAGCACGGACATTCCTGTCCGTACTACTCCTCGCCTACACAGGTGAGACCCCTTTCGTACCGCCGGCGTCCCCGCCGACGAGCCTTGCTTGGACAGGAATGTCCAAGCCACATCGCGTACCGTCGGCGTCCCCGCCGACGCACTCTGCTGAGACAAAAACACCCCAGCCACTGTAGCACGGAGATTCCTGTCCGTGCCTGCTGCTGAGACAAGATTATCCCAGCCGCGCTACACGACGCCACGAGTGGCAGCGCACACCCTTCTAACGCCTTTGGATTTGCACCCAACGGGTTCAACTATCGTGGCTTTGGCAGTTGGTATAATTACTGCGCAGGAGCGAGTGATGACAACCATCGATCAGATTTCGGCGCGAATGATTCTCGACTCGCGGGGCAACCCGACTGTCGAGGTGGAGGTCTACTTGGAGGACGGCTCTTTCGGACGCGCGGCGGTTCCGTCAGGCGCGTCCACAGGCGCACACGAAGCCTTGGAACTGCGCGACAACGACCCAGAATATTACTTGGGCAAGGGTGTGGAGCAGGCGATTGAGAACATTCACGAGCGCATCGCGCCCGCACTGGAAGGCTTAGACGCCCTCGACCAGCGCGCTATCGATGAGACGATGCTCGCACTCGACGGCACGGAGAACAAGTCGGAGCTGGGCGCGAACGCGATTCTGGGCGTGTCGATGGCGGTGGCGTGCGCCGCAGCCGAATCGTGCGGGCTGTCGTTGTACCGTTATCTTGGCGGCGTGAACGCCCATGTGCTGCCCGTGCCCCTGATGAATGTGCTCAACGGGGGCAAGCATGCGGAAGGCGGCGCAGATTTCCAAGAGTTTATGATTGTGCCGCTGGGCGCCAGCAGCTTCTCAGAAGCCTTGCGATGGGGCGTGGAGGTGTACCACCATCTGAAAAAAGTGGTGCGTGACAACCGCTACAGCACAGGCATCGGCGACGAGGGCGGCTTCGCACCGCCTGTGTCCAGCGTGCGCGGCGCGTTAGACCTGCTGATGCAAGCCATCGAGGCGGCTGGCTACCAACCGGGCAGCCAAATCGCGCTCGCACTCGATGTCGCCGCCACCGAACTCCACAAAGCGGGCTACTACATCCTGCCTGCGGAAGAGCGCACCCTCAGCAACGAGCAGATGGTCGCCTTCTATCAAGAACTCGTGCGCGACTACCCCATCGTCTCCATCGAGGACGGCTTGGCGGAAGACGACTGGAACGGCTGGCAGATGCTCACCCAAGCGCTCGGCGCACAGGTGCAACTGGTCGGCGACGACCTGTTCGTCACCAATCCCGACCGACTGATGCGCGGCGTCCGCGACGGCTGCGGCAACAGCATCTTGATAAAACTCAACCAAATCGGCACACTCACCGAAACGCTGGACACGGTTCTGTTGGCGCACCGCAACGGCTACAGCGCCATCATCTCGCACCGCTCGGGCGAAACGGAAGACACTTTCATCGCGGACTTGACGGTGGCGACCAACACAGGGCAAATCAAGACAGGCGCGCCCGCGCGCGGAGAGCGCACCGCCAAATACAATCGCCTGCTGCGCATCGAAGAAGAACTCGACGATAGCGCGGTCTACGCAGGCAAAATGGCGTTCGGACTCTACGGAGAGTGAGTGATGCGGCGCACGAAGATTATCGCGACTTTGGGTCCCGCCATCAGCACGCAGGAGAAGCTCAACGAGCTGGTGGAGGCAGGCGCGAGCCTCTTCCGTATCAACGCCGCACACGGCGACTGGCACACCCGACGCCAGTGGATCGAGTGGATACGCCACGCCGAGCAGAGATACAAAATCCCGCTCGGCGTGCTGCTGGACTTGGCGGGTCCCAAAATCCGCATCGGAACCCTGCGCGAGCCGCTGGAGCTGCGCGCACAGGAAAGCATTCAGCTCACCCTGCACGACCATCAGACCGACAGCGCCATCCCGCTGCCGGTGCCCGAACTGTTCCGCGCGGCGCGCATGGGCGACCGCTTGCTGCTGGACGATGGCGCGCTTGAACTCCAAATCACGCATGTCGAGAGCGACCGCATCGAGGCAACCGTTTTAGAAGGGGGGGTACTAAGCTCTCAGAAGGGCGTGACGCTGCCCCACCGCACCCTCGCGCTGCCCTCGATGACCCCCAAAGACCGCGAGGACTTGATGGAGGGCATTCGCGCAGGCGTGGACTGGATTGCCCTCTCGTTCGTGCGCTCCGTGACGGATGTGATGAATCTGCAAGCGCTTATCCGCGAGCAGGGCGCGAACATTCCCGTCGTGGCAAAGATTGAGCAGCCCGCCGCGCTGGACGACTTGGAATCGATTGTGGAGGTCGCGGACGGGGTTATGGTCGCGCGCGGCGACTTGGGCGTGCAGGTAGACCTCGCGGAAGTGCCGATTCTGCAGAAGCAGATTATCCACCTGTGCAATCAGCACGCGAAGCCCGTGATTACGGCGACGCAGATGCTGGAGAGCATGATACGCGAGGGGCGTCCCACGCGCGCGGAGGCGACCGATGTGGCGAACGCGGTGCTGGACGGCACCGACGCGCTGATGCTTTCGGGTGAGACGGCGGTGGGTGCATATCCCACGCATGCAGTGCGCTGGATGGCGCGTATCGCCGAGGTCGCTGAGGAGCATCTGGAGTTCCTGCAGCTGGGCGAGTTGGACGCGCGCACGGCGGGCAACGCGACGGTCGCCGTCGCACGCGCCGCGTGTACCGTCGCGCAGATGGTCGGCGCAAAGGCTATCCTCACCCCCACCAGTTCAGGCGGCACAACGCGCTGGGTGTCGCACTTCCGCCCCTACCAGCCGATTCTCGCGCTGACCGACAACGAACCGCTCTGGCGTCGGCTCACCCTGCTGTGGGGCGTCGCGCCGCTACTCATCCCACGCGCCAACACCACCGACGAGATGACCACGCAAGCACTCATCGCCGCCCGCCAGACCCGACTGGTCAAAGGCGGCGATAAGGTCATCCTCACGGCAGGCGTGCCCGTCAATGTGCCCGGCAACACCAACATGATTCAAGTACTTACTGTTGAACGCTAAACACCCGTTCGTCTTCTCCCTTCTTGGCGTCGCACCTGTGTTGCTCGTCGGCGGGGACGCCGACGCTACGAGTTTTGTCGTCGGGGGAGACGGCCACGGTACGCTTGTGGCTGGGACATTCCTGTCCCAGCGCAGCACCCCCTGCAAGCGTGGCTAGAGCAGCCCTGTCCGTGCAACAGGAATCGGAATAAGCCTGCTCGGAGAAACGCCTATCGGGTACAATCTACTTGATATTATCGACGACCTGGAGGTAAGTATGAACAGGCTTCTCGCACTGATAGTGATATGCACGATGATAGCGATAGGCGCGACGCAGCAGCAGAATAACGCGCCCCAGCAAGAGTCCCCCAAACAAGAGCAGGCGACGCAGCCCAAACAGCAGCCGCCCAAGCCTGGCGTGTTCACCGCGCAGGGCAAGCCGCTCAACTTCTTCACGCGGGGCAAAGGGACGCTCACGGTGCGCGGACGCGGCTACCTGATTGTGAACACCGTGAAAGGCACAATGCAAGTCGAGGGCTTCCAAGAGGTCAAAGAGCTACCTCGCAATGTGCGCCTCAAGCCGCCGCTCGACCAGCGGATAAAAGTCTACAAAGGGCAAGGCGTGCTGCGCATTCAGGGCGACTTCGATTCGGTGCGCGCCGTGCTGCGCGAGGGGCAGATTAACTTCAACGGTGTGGCGGCGTTCAACTTGTCAGGCGTCGGCGAGGCGGCGGTGGATGGCGTCAAACGCAATCTGATGCCCACAGGCGCGTTCACGCTGCTCGTGCCCGAACCGCGCTTCCAGCAAGAAGACGATGTGAAGCCTCTCACGCCTAAAGAAGACCGCTAAACAATGCGTCTGATTGCGCTGGAGCTGGAGAACTTTCGGCAGTACGCGCACGCCCGCGTGGACTTCGAGACGGGCGTGACCGCGATTGTCGGCGCGAACGGCTCTGGCAAAACCACGCTGGTCGAAGCGATTCTGTGGGCATTGTACGGCGCGCGCGTGGTGCGTGAGGGCGCGGACACGCTCCGATTCCTCTGGTCGCAGGGCGGCGCAAAGGTGCGCGTGCGGCTGGAGTTCGAACTCGGCAGGCGTCGCTACCGTATCCACCGCACGCCCACCGACGCCGAACTCACGTTGCTCAACGCCGACGGCGCATGGACGCTCCTCGCCCGCGGTACGACCCCCGTCAACGAGCAAGTGCTTCGGCTGTTGGGCATGAACCCGCTGCAGTTCCAGACCAGCTTCTGCGCCCGCCAGAAAGAGCTGGAGTTCATGGGCTACAGCACGCAGAAGCGACGCGAGGAAATCAGTCGCATGCTCGGCTACGAACGCATCACGGAGGCCATCGACCGCGCGACCGCCGCCACACGCGCCTTAGACGCCGAAGTGAACGCGCTCCGAAACGCCATCGGCGACCCCCAAGCCCTCCAACAACAACTGCAAACCGTAGAAGCGGAACTGCAACGCAGCGAAATCGCCCTGCGCCAAGAAGAAACCGAACTCGCGCAAGCCATCCAACAGCGCGACGCCGCCCAACGGCAGTTCGAAGCACAGAACGCCCTGCGCGAGCAGTACCTCAGCCTCGTGCAACAGCGCGGGCTACTGGAGAAAGACCGCCAATACGCAGCGCAGCGCGTGGAGGAGCTGCGCCTGCGCTGGAATCAACTCATCCAAGTCCACGAGCGGTACAAAGCCATCGAGTCAGACGCCAAACGCTATCGCGAGGTCAACAAGGCGTTGCAAGCGATGGAGCAGCTCGCCCAAGCTGAGCGACACCGCCAACAGCTGCTCGCTGAGCAACGCGCCGCGCAACAACGCCACGCCCAACTTCAGGCGGAGTGCGCCGAACTCTACCAGAAGCGCGAGGCGTTAGACGCGCTCCAGCCGACGCTCCAACGCGCCGAAACGCTTACCCAGCAGCTCCAGAAGATACGCCAAATCGCCCAGCAAGCCGCGCCACGCGCCCGCATAGAAGAACAAATTCAGGCGGCACAGACGCAGCGAAACGCGCTCCAGCAGAAAGCCGCCGAACGCGACGCCCTTGAACAAGCGTTCCAAACCGCCGACGCCGAGTATCAACACGCGCAACGCGCCTGCGCCGACGCCGAAACGCAACTGCAGCAAGCGTTGCAAGCGTGGAGCCAGCAACGCGCCGACGCTGAAGCCGAAGCACGCGCCCTCAACACTGCGCTCCGCCAACAGAGCGAACGCATCCAGCAACTGGAATCGCTCGGCGAGGACAGCGAATGCCCCACCTGCGGACAGCCGCTCGGCGACGCCTACCACGAAGTGTTGCAGCGCGCTCGCGACGAAGCGCAGCAAACCCAACAGCAACTGCGCACCCTGCGCACACGCCTTGAGCAACTCAAGCAAGAGCCTGAAACCATCGCGCTAATCCGCGCCCAACTCGCCCAACTCCAACAGCAGCGCGAAGCCGCTCAACACCAACGCATCCAACACAACGCCCAACTCCAACAACTCCACGAGCAGCTCCAACAGATCGACGCCCTCGAGCAACAGATTCGCAACCTGGAACGCCAACTGAGCCGCCTGCCCATCTACGACCCCAACGAGGAACAGCGCGTGCAACAGGAACTGGAATCGTTACAACCCCAAGTGCAACACGCGCAGAGCCTGCAAGTGGAGCTGCGACGGCTCGGCGCCGTGGAACGCGAGCAAAGCCAAACCGAGCAGCGCATCCGCGACCTGCAAACGCAGATAGACGCCCTGCCCACAGGCTACGACGCCGACCAGCACACAGCGCTCCGCACGCAAGCCGAACAACTGCAGCCCCTCTACGAAGAAGCGTTGCAGTTAGTCCCTATCCTCAAGGAGCGCGACGCACTCAAACAGCAGATTGAGCAGGCGCGTGCCGAGCTGGACGCCAAAACCGAGCGGCTGCAACAGACCGAGCGGCAAATTGAGCAGCTGGGCTACGCCGAGCAAGCCTATCTGGACGCCTCGAACGCCTATCAGCAAGCCCAGCAGCAGGTGAGCGCGATGCAGCAAGCCGTCGCCGCTCGACGCGCCGAAGCCGAA
>JARJMV020000256.1 GCA_029335935.2 bacterium | reverse complement strand
GTAGAGGCTAACATCGGCACACTCTACGAAGCATCAGGGACACGGATGTCCCACCCGCTTTTGGGCTGACCTGTAGGGTTAGCCCATTTTTGTTAGCGTGCCCCTGTGCCATAGAGCCTATCGCCGAAATCGCCTAAGCCTGGCACGATGAATTTTCGGTCGTTAAGCCCCAAATCTAAAGAGGCGGCGACGATTCGCACTTGTGGGAAGTGCTTGTTGAGCCGTTGCACGCCCTCAGGCGCAGCCACGACGCAGACATGCACGATGTCGCGCGCGCCTGCGTTGATAAGCACCTCGATTGCCTGCGCCGCCGAGCCGCCCGTCGCCAACATAGGGTCCAACAACAGCACGCGGCTTGCGCCTATGGGCGGTAGCTTGCAGTAGTAGGCGCGTGCGATGGCGGTACGCTCATCGCGCTCCAGCCCGATGTAGCCCACGCGCACATCGGTGAACAGCTCGGTAATCGCTTCCAGCATGCCCAACCCCGCGCGGAGGATGGGTACAGCGACTATCGGCTGCGCCAGCGAGTGCCCCGTGGTCGGCTCCAACGGCGTCTGCACGGGATGCTCGCGCAGGGGCAGGTCGCGCGTCGCTTCCACAGCGAGTAGCAGTGTCAGTTGCCGCGCCAACGCGCGGAACTGAGCGGGTTCGGTCTCTGCGTCGCGCAGGCGCGTCAGAATATGCTTCACGAGCGGATGCTCAACTACTTCGATTTGCATCGCGAGAATTGTACCCCCAAACAGCAAAAGCCCCCGCGCAGTGCGGGGGCTTAGCGTCGGAGAGAGGAAGGGCAATCAGTTAGCAGTCTGAGTTGCGTAGGCTGGCTCTTCCGAGAGCGTCTTCTCGCGCGCGATGAGGTACAGCATCACGCCGAAGAGCGCCTTGGCGGTCAAATCGGCGATACTGTAGCCGACTTGGAGCGCCACTTCGCCCGCCGCGCCGCTAACGCCCACCATCGGCGCAAGATAAGCAATCGGATAGAACAGCCACGAAATAAGCAGCAGGGTACGGGTCGTGCCAATCAGCTGATTCACGCGCGGGGCGAACTTCGCCTCGCTCAGCACGCGGCTCAGCTCGCCATACAGCACATACAAGATGTACACGAACGGAATGCAGCTCAGCACGAACCAGACGGTACGCATCGTCATGTTCTCACGCTCTATCTCTCCAGGGTAGCCCAGAGCTAACATCACCACCGCCGCGATGACCAACCGCGTGATGAGACTGTTGGTCTTCGCGCGTGGCAACGCCATCACATAAATCAGCTCCGTCAACAGCAACGGCACAGTGATAATCCAGTCCGCGTAGCGGTAGAAGTCGTTGAACGGCTTCCCCGACGGAACATATGTGCCAGACTGACTAAGCACATAGGCGCCTTGCCAGCTCTCGAAGATGCGCAGGTAGTGATAACCCGCGATGAACACAACTAACGCAGAGAGATAGAGCGCGATATGATACTTGGGCGCGACATAGCTCCGAGCCATCAAGAAGAATAGCCCAGAAGCCCCCATCACCGCTACGGTGAGGGATAGCACGTTGAATACAAGCCAGTACTGTGTGTACGAGAGTTCAGGTAGGTTCATATCGCACCTCCACATCTACTTTACCTTTTGCCAAGTCGTCGGTTCCGTGATTTGAATCACAGAATTATTAAGAAGATATTAGGGTATGCTGCATATGGAGGCGCTATGCGAAGAGCTCGTTCCAACAGAGACGGTTTCACACTGATTGAGCTGCTGGTCGTGATTGCGATTATCGCAATCTTGGCGGCGATTCTGTTCCCTGTATTTGCGCAGGCGCGTGAACGCGCACGCTCGACCCAGTGTATCAGCAATCTGCGTCAGTCGGCGACGGCAGTGCTGCTCTACGCGCAAGACTACGACGATACATTCCCAGTTAACCTATACCTTCAGTTCACAGGTAGCGGTGTGTGTGTCTTCTCGTTTTACCAAGCGTTGGTTCCCTATCAGAAGAACGGCGATATTATGTTGTGTCCCTCCGATAGCAAGCGCGTGAACCCGACGTTGGCGTTTCAGCTGGTAGGACTGCCGCCCATCTGCCCGCCTGTGTTGCCTGAGTTCAGCTACACCCATAACTACGGTCTGATTGACTATGGCGTGGACAATAACTTGTTTCCGAACACGGGGCGCGCGGTGAAGAATCTCGCTCGCGTGGAGTACCCTGTGGAGACCGTAATGATTTATGATGGCTCGCTGGCGTTGCCTGGCGGTCCGTTCGGTCAGTTCGATACGCCTATTCAGGCGCGACACTTCGGTCTGGTGAACGCGAATTATGTGGACGGACACGCGAAAGCGGTGCGCGCCCGCCCGCTCACCGACGCGAACGGCGCCCAGTTGCAGGGGCGCACTCTGGACAATCGCCACACGATTGGCGCGTGGGTCGTGGCGGACGGCGGTCCGTACAACGGCAAGATCCAGTTTCGTGGCGTGCCCTATAGAGACGGCAGCGGCGCGTGGCGGCTACTGGACGAATAGTAGGTATGCTTATGGCGCGTGAAACCGTTGCTGTTCTCGGAAGTGATGGTACAGCCAGAGGCGTTGCGCGGCGCGTTGGAGCAGATGTTGCGACGCTCCAACCCGCCGCAATCGCTTCTGATTGTGGGGATGGCAGGGTCGGGCAAGCGCACTCTGGCGCGCGCCTTGGCTGCCGCATGGCTCTGCCCCCAACGCACCCCGCACGGGCACTGCCAAACCTGCACTGTCTGCCAAAAGTGGTCGGATACGGGCGAGCATCCCGACCTGCGCGTGCTGAAGCCAGAGCCTGACCAGATCAAAATAGACTCTGTGCGCGAGATGCGCAGCTGGACGACCTTCGCGCCCGCGGTCGCGCCGTTTCGGTTCGTGATGGTGGAGGAGGCGCATCGGCTTAACCCTGCAGCAGCGAACGCCTTGCTCAAAACCTTAGAAGAGCCGCCCCCGAACTATCATTTTATCCTGACTGCCCCTGCAAGCGACCTGCTGTTGCCCACTATCCGCTCCCGCTGTCGGATAGTGCGGTTGGGCGCGCTCTCCACCGAGGCGGTCTACCAGCACTTGAGAGCCTGCTACGACTTGCCCCACGAGACGCTTCAGAGCTTGGCGGAGTTCTCGGAGGGGGCGTTGGGGCTCGCAATACGGTGGGCGCAATCGCTGCAGTCGCCTGCGACGGACGCCAAGGGCAAGCCGTTGCCGAGCGAGTTAGACGCCCTGCAGCAACTGCTGACGGTCTTCGAACGGTTGAGCTGTGCGTCGCTGGACGAGGCGCTTCGCTTGGCGCACGAGTTCCGCGAGGCGTGCAAAGCGTTGGAGGGCGGTGTGGACGAGCGCACGGCGCGCGCCGCGCTCGCGTTGGGAGTGGAGTATCTCATCCACTGGTATCGCGATAGTTTGACCACCAACTACGCAGGCGCGCCGCTGCGGTTCGTCTCGCGCCAAGACGCCCTGCGCCAACTGGCGCGACGGTTCAGCCCCTCAGAACGCGCACGCGACCTTCAGGCGATAACCGACGCCCGCCGCGCCATCCTCGGCAACGCTAACCCTCAGATTGTCACCGAGCATCTGTTTATTCAACTGTTGAGGGTGTAAGGCGTTTTAGTCTTGTATCACACGCGACTGAAGCGCCTCACGCCACTGCTGCGTGATGGGGGTTGTCGGCAGTGTGTTCAGCGTAATTCAAGGAGAGGCTGTCGCTCCTGTGTGGCTGGGGCGGTAGCCTCTCACAAACACCGCCTCTCGTCTCTCTCTCTGGCGCACCTACGCAACCTCTGGGCAGGATTCGCGAGCGCCGTGTGAAATTATCTACCCCATGCACGGAGCGGAGCGCACGCACGATACGCCCCTACCGCCACAGGCGGCGCGTGCCGAGAGCCGCGCAGGATGGGATGCCTTCACGCGCAGGCTACGCACACACTTGCGGTTTGCGCTGGGGCTGTTGCCCGATTTGCCCCGCGCTCCCCTGCGCGTCCGACGCGCGGAGTCCTATCGCGGCGACGGCTTCCGTATCGAGCGGCTCGCGTTGGAGACGATGCCCAACTTCTATCTCACGGGCAGCTTGTTCGTTCCTGAGACGCCTGCCGACAAGCGCGCCCCTGCAATGTTGCAGCCGCACGGACACTTCGAGCGCGGCAGGTTCAACGAAGCCGATGTGCTGCGGGCGATTGCACTGGCGCAGGCGGGGGTCTATGTGCTGAGCTACGATATGGTCGGCTACAACGACCTGTTCCAGCTGGAACACTGGGGTTCCGAGCCGTTGGAGTGGCGGCGTTGGGGGTTCAGTCGCGCAGGGGTACAAACTTGGAACAGTCTGTGCGCGTTCGAGTGGCTCCGTCGTCAGCCAGCGATTGACCCTGCGCGTATCGGGTGCAGTGGGATTTCAGGCGGCGGCACGCAGAGCTTCCTGCTGAGCGCGTTGGAACCCGATTTGAGTTGTGTCGCGCCTGTGAAGATGGTCTCCAGCGTGATGCAGGGCGGATGTATCTGCGAGAACGCGCCGCTGTTGCGCCTGATAGCGGGCAACCCAGAGATGGTCGCGCTTGCTGCGCCGCGTCCGCTGCTGCTCATCTCCGACTCGGGTGACTGGACGCATGAGAATCCCGAAGTGGTTGTCCCCTACCTCAGGCGTGTCTACCGCCTCTATCGCGCGCAAGAGCAGTTGCAGCACGCGCACTACAGCGAGGGTCATCAGTGGGGCGCTGCGCCGCGTCGGGCGTATTACGAATGGCTCGCGCAGGTATGGCGTCTCCCGCGCACGCCTCAAGACCCCGCCCTCGCATGGGAGACGCTGATACCTGGGCTGCGCGTATGGGGCGACGACCTGCCCAAACCCGACGATGCGCCCACAGGCGACGCCGTGTTCCACCTGTTCCAACGGCAGGCGTGCGAGTCGGTGCAGCGTTGGCGACGCACGCGCCGTTTCGAGAGCGAGGCGCGCGAAGCCTTGTTGAGTATGCTGGGGCTGGAGCGTGTGGAGGACGCCCAACAAGACGCCCTGCCAGCGGTGTGGCAGAGCGTACTGGAGCAGCCGCGCAAGCCGCGTCGGGCGATTGTGTTCGGCGATGCACGCGCCCGACGCCTCGAACGCGAGGGCTACGCGATGCTCCATCTGCCCGAGCTGTTGCGCGTCGCGCGTCCGAGCGAATACGCCTACTTTGCCACTTATAACTTGACGCCCGATACCGCCCGCGCACGCGCCATCTTGGGGGCGCTGATGCACCTGCGGTCGCGTGCGGAACGCCTTGCCGTCGTCGCGCAGGGCGAATGGGCAATCCTCTGTGGGCTGGCGTGCGCCCTCATCTCAGCGCCGCTGCACGCGCGGGGCAGCGCCGAAGCGTCGCCGTTAGACCTGCCAGGCTATGAACGCATCGGCGGCTGGGAGACCGTGCGCGCGCTCCTGCCCGATTAGACGCTCTTGCCCGGAATGCCCGGCTCGGTCATCTTGAAGGGATTGAATACCTCGCGTATCTGCTCCTCGCTGAGCAGGTTGCGCTCGCGCACGATGTCTATTACCGAGCGTCCCTCGCGCAGCGACTGCTTCACCACCTCTGCCGCCGTTGCATAGCCCACATAGGCGTTGAGGGCAGTGGCAAGGCTCGGACTGGTCTCGGCATACCAGCGACACTTCTCCTCGTTCGCCGTGATGCCGCGCACGCACCGCTCGTCCAGTTGACGCATCATGCGCGTCATAATCTGAACGGAGAACACCGCGTTGTACGCCATCATCGGCATCATCACATTCAGCTCCAGCTGACCCGCCTGCACCGCGTAGTCGATGGCTGTGGCGCTGCCTATCACATGGAAGCAGACCATGTTCGCCATTTCGGGGATGCTGGGGTTCACCTTACCGGGCATAATGCTGCTGCCGGGCTGCACGGCGGGCAGGGTAATCTCGGCGAAGCCTGTGAGCGGTCCCGACGAGAGTAGGCGCAGGTCGTTCACGATACGGGTCAGCTCCAGTGCGAGGGTGCGCAGCGCGGAGCCGACCAGCTGGATTGGCATCTGGCTCTGCATCGCCTCGCGCATATCGTCGGCGGGGCGAAACGGAACGCCTGTCCACTCGCGCAGCAGCTCCACCACGCGGAAACGGTATTGCGGATGCGTATTCAGCCCTGTGCCGACCGCGCTGCCGCCGATGCCCAGCTCCTCCACGGTCTCTGTGGCGAACTCCAGCACGCGCCGACACTTGCGCAGCGTCGCCGCATACGCCGTGAACTCCTGACCGAGACGAATCGGCACAGCGTCCTGCAAATGCGTGCGCCCCGACTTGAGTACATGGTCGAACTCTTTGCCCTTCCGCGCGAAGGCGTCCGCGAGGGCGTCCAGCGCAGGGAACAGGTCGCGTAGCGCGAGCCGTGTCGCAATGCGCATCGCCGTCGGGAAAGTGTCGTTGGTCGACTGCCCGAAGTTCGGGTGGTCGTTCGGGTTCACCAGCTGATAATCGCCTTTCTGCCCACCCAGTATCTCGATGGCGCGGTTCGCTAACACCTCGTTGACATTCATATGGAACGAAGTGCCCGCGCCCTGATGGAAGATATCGGTGGGGAACTGGTCGCGCAGGCTGCCCTGCAGGATTTCGTCGGCGGCTTGAATCAGGGCGCGCCCGATGTTCTCTGGGATTAAGCCAAGCTCCGTGTTCGCCTGCGCCGCCGCTTTTTTGAGCAGCACATAGGCGTCAATCATCACTGGGGGTTCCGTGACGCCGCTGATGGGGAAATTCTCTTGCGCCCGCAGGGTCTGTAAGCCCCAATAGACATCGGTGGGCAACTCGCGCTCTCCTAAAGCGTCTCGCTCGATACGGGTGTTCATAACCAACCTCCGATACAGTGTACCCGACAGGATAGGTACAATAGCGCTCGATGGAGCCGCGATTGCCCTTGGACTTGGACTCCGAAACGATGCGACAGATGGGCTATCGTGTGGTGGATACGCTGGTAGACTACTGGCGCACGCTGCCCGACCGCCCGATTGGAACGCGCCCCCACCCCGAGACGCTACAGGCGATGCTCAGCGAGCCGACGCCCACCCAACCCACGCCTTTTGAGCAAGTTTTGGACGAATTGCTGCATAAAGTGCTGCCCCACCTCATTAAGGTAGACCATCCACGCTACTTCGCGTTCGTGCCTGCGCCCAACGAGTATGTGGGCGTGCTGGCGGACTTGTTATCGGCGGGGATGAACATCTTCGTGGGCACTTGGATGGTGGGCGCAGGCGCAACGCAGGTAGAGCGGGTGGTCATTCGTTGGTTGTGCGACTGGTTCGGCATGCCTGCAGGCGCGGGCGGGCTGTTCGTGAGCGGCGGCTCCGTGGCGAACTTGGTCTGTCTGGCGGCGGCGCGACAGCGCTACCCCGACGCTCTCGCACGCGGCAGAGTCTATTATTCCGACCAGACGCACTCCTGCGTGGCGCGAGCGTGGCGCATCTTGGGACTGCGCGAGGAGCAAATCTGCGTGCTGCCAGCCGATGAGCATTTCCAGATTCCGCTCTCGCGGCTGGCAGAGCAGATTGAACGCGACCGCGCGGAGGGGTTGCTGCCGTTCTGTGTGGCGGCGAACGCTGGCACGACCAACACAGGCGCGGTTGACCCCCTGAATGAGTTAGCCGACCTGTGCGAGCGCGAGGGGCTGTGGCTGCACGCCGACGGCGCGTATGGCGCAGCAGCCATCCTCACGCAGGAAGGCGCACGGCGACTGCAAGGCATCCATCGGTTGGATTCGCTCGCCGTCGATCCGCACAAGTGGCTCTATCAGCCGATGATGGCGGGATGTGCCATCGTGCGCGAGTTTGAGCATCTGCGCGAGGCGTTCCGCATCCTGCCCCCCTACTTGCAAGATAAGGAGCGCGGCGCAGCAGGTGTCGACCTGTGCGACTACGGGGTGGAACTCTCGCGCAACTTCCGCGCCCTCAAGCTCTGGATGTCGCTCAAGACGCACGGCATCGAGGCGTTCCGCCAAGCGATGGAGCATAACCTGCGCCTTGCTCGCGTCGCGGAGGACGCCCTGCGTCGTCTGTCCCGATGGCGCATCATCTCGCCTGCCACGATGGGCATCTTGGCGTTCCGCTATGAGCCGCCTGAGCATACCCCCGAACAGACCGACGCGCTGAACCGTGCGCTGGTGGACGCGATGATTGCCGACGGCTACGCAATGGTCAGCTCTACTATCCTGCGCGGGCGTGTCGCACTGCGAATGTGTACGCTGAACCCACGCGCTTCGGAGGCAGATGTGCTGGAAACGCTGCGACGCCTCGACGCCCTCGCAGAACGCCAACTGACTCCCCAAGCAGGACTCCAGTAGCTGAGCGCGAATAGAGCAAGCGATGCACGGTTCTCGTAGTCTCGGCGGCGGGAAGAGAGGCGTGTGCCTCCGAACGCTTATGTTAACGACACTGATAGCCAGTTCGCTGACGAACACAGACGCGCAACCCCCCATCCTTACTGGCGACGGTTGGGAGCTGCGTCCGCGTGGCGGCGACGGTGTGCAACTGCGCGTGGGCGGCGTCCTGCTGAGCCGTGGCTCGATGGTGCAGATTGCCGCGCCCGATTGGAGTCAGGGATACTACAGTTCGCGGAGCGCGCCG
>JARJMV020000252.1 GCA_029335935.2 bacterium | reverse complement strand
GCAGGCGCGTCCCAGAAGTTCATCGGAATCGAGACGAACACGGGTCCGCGCGGCGGCGCCAGTGCGATATGATACGCTTGCTCCAGCGCATCGGGCACATCGGCGGCGTGTTTCACCTCATACGCCCACTTCGTCACGGGGCGCGCCATGCTCACCAAGTCGCCAGACAGCAGCGGCTCGTGGAAGATGTGGCGCGTGTCCTGCTGCCCACAGGTGACAATCAGCGGCGCGCGGTTCTTCAGCGCGGTGAACAGCACTCCCATCGCGTTGCCCAATCCAGGCGCGACATGCAGGTTCACCAGCGCGGGCTTGCCGCTCGCTTGGGCGTAGCCGTCCGCCATCGCCAACGCGATACTCTCTTGGAGACCCAGCACATAGCGCACGCCATCGGGTAGGCTCACCAGAAAGGGCAGTTCTGTGGAGCCGGGGTTGCCGAAGATGTGTTGAATAGCGCGTGCGCGCATCCACTCGAAAGTCGCCTCGCGAATGTTCATAAGAGGCGAGATTCGAACGGCGAGTCGAGATTCCTGCTAAGCGTCTGAGGCGGCGGTGGCTTCGGTGGTCTGCGCCACGGCAGCGCACCCCACTTCGCCTGTAATCGGCTCTAACGCCTGCAGATGCGTCAGGAGCAGGGCGCGCAGTTCCATCGCGGCGGCGCGTTTGCGAGCTTCCAAGTGTTCGGTCTCTGCCAGTAGGCGTTGGGCGCGCGTCTCCGCTTCGCGTACAATCTGCTCCGCTTTCAACTGCGCCTCACGCACAATCAGCTCCGCTTCCTTGTGTGCGTTGCTGCGCGTCTCATCTGCGCTGCGCTGCGCCAGCACCAGCGACTCCTTCAGGGCGTCCTCCATCGCCCTGTATCGCTCCGACTCCTGACGCAGCCCCACCAACTCCTCGCGCATTCGGTGGTTCTCGGTGACGACCTCTTCGTAGTGGGCCGCCACCTCCTGCAGGAACGCCGCCACTGCGGTCGGGTCGTAGCCCCGCAGCCGCTTGCGGAAGGTCTTCGTCTCAATCTCCAGGACCGTGATTCGTCGCGGCTCGTTCATCGCAACCCGTAGAGTAAGTAGATTAAGAACTGGATAAAGATAATCGCAATCAGTGGCGAGAAGTCGATAGGCATGTAGCCCATACCAGCGCCGCGCAGGAGACGGTTCTGCACTTCGCGGATGGGGCTGAGGATGGCGTCGCTCACGCGGTCGATGAATCGTACGACAGGGTTATAGCGCGGCACGCGACCACCCGCGAAGCGGATCCACGAGAACACGACATTGATAATCAGTATCAGCACAATCCCGCGTAGTGCCAGTATCAGCAGGTCAATCGGCGACATAGTGCCTCTCCTATTGCAGAGCGCGTTCCTCTTCCAGTTTCTTACGCACGCGCTGCAGGTTCGGTTCCACCGCGCCGTCGCTGGGGTCTAACTGCTTCGCCTTTTGCCACGCTTGCAAGGATTGCTGCAGACGCCCCAAGCGTTCGTAACAGTGCGCGAGCGTCTTCCAGACGAACTGGGGCGCGTTGTTGAAGCTGGTGGCTTTTTCAAGATAGGGCAGCGCTTGCTCGTATTGACGCTTGTTGAAGTAGGCGTAGCCCAAGTCGTAGTAGAGGTCGTAGCGGTTCGGGTTCAAGCGGATGCCACGCTGGTAGACTTGAATTGCGCGGGCATGTTCACCGTAGCCGTCTAACAGCCATGCGAGGCTACCGATGTTCTCCACATCGTGCGGGTCGTATTCCATCAGCACGAACATCAGTGCCATCGTCTTGTAGTGCGCGCCATCGTGCCAATACTCGTCGGCGAGCTGCACCAAGCGATACTCGGTCAGCTCGCGAATTGCGCTCAACTTGCGTTGCACCGCCTCGAGCGGCTTGGTCTGCGCCCCACTGTAGCCCAATAACAGCGCACAGCCCACAATCAGTAGTAGGTTTCGCATGGTCTTACCCTAAGTATACCTCTTAAAATCATCGGCGTCAAGGGGGTATTTTTGCAGGGGCGGTTCAGGTATGATTCGGCAGGGGCACCCAAAACCCCCACACGCCTCGCGCGTCTAAGAGAGGGAACGATGAACGCAGGAATGAAACGGACACTGACGGCGTTGGCGGTGATGATTGTAGCCACCACACACGCACAAGTCTATCGCAATCTGGTGAACCGTCCCTTCGAGACGATTAGTAACGGACCGCAACATGTGATTGTGGTGGATATCGATCGTGTGGGGCGTTCGCCTGAGGCGGTGGATCGGCTCATTCGCGCCCGTGTGGAGCAGGCGACTCGGGCGCAGATTCAGGGCGCACGGGCACAAATCCGCCTCTACAAACAGCTCGGACTGCTCCCCGAAGACTATCGGCTGCCCATCCTGCATACGGTGGTGCTACGGCGCAACGGCGAGCTGATACTGCCGGCGCGCACGCGCTCGGACGGGCTGGGCAACGGCTCGCTGAGCTTTCAGATTGTGGACGGCGACGACCCGTTCCCCACCGCCTATCGGGCGTTGCTGCAGACCGTGCTGAACGCCGCGCCTGCACTTGTGGAAGCCGAATACGGCAAGCCTGCACGCACGCTCACCATTCAAGTAGTGAACTACGACGACACGATTGGCGACCGAGACGCGGTGGTGGGCGGGATCTACGATGTGAGCAACAATCGGTTCCTGTTTCCCATCTACAACTCACGCGAGGCGGCGGCGGTGAACCTGTTGCACTTGGTGGTGCAGGCATTCCACGCCGATGTCGCGCCGTTCTACGATGCGTGGGAGGCAGGATTCGCCCGAGCGATCACGGCGCGTATCGCGCGTAGCCCCGCCTTCCGCAGCCTTGCGGGACTCAGCGCGGAGTTCATCGACCAGACGCTGGACAATACCTACGACGCGCGACCCTACTACGATGCGTGGAACCAGCCGACACTGGGCAGTCCGAGCTTCATCGCGCCGTCGCTGCGCCAACCGCCTATTGCCGGGGGCACTACAGGCGGACTGTGGCTCGTGCGCTACCAGATGGCAGGCTCCGTCTGGCTCAAAATCGCTACCGAGTATCCCACCTTCTTCCGCGAGTTCAATCTACGGTACTATCAGAACTACACGCCTGCGCTTCGGGGCGACTCGGCGGCGCTGCTGAACCTCGCTCGGCAGACGCTCGCCGCCCTCGCAGGCAATCCGAACCCGACCGTAGAGGGCGTCCCCTTCGAACAGTGGGCGCGTCAACAATATATTCTGGACACCAGCGTCTCCTACGGACGCAAACTGCACGCGCAGGTGTTCCCTTACGCTTCAGGGTTGCAACCTGACGAGCAGGCGGTGTTCACGGTGTTCCTGACCTACTGCCAGACCACGCGCGTCGGCAACGCCTGGGATGAAGCCCTGCTCAACGGAACCAGCTACCCCGTCTACTGGGATTACAGGTTCAATCGTTTGACCCTCTCGCCGCAGTATGAGCGGGTCGATATTCGCGTGGGCACGGGCGCGGTTGTGCCCAGCTTTGTAGGTTCGGAGACCGCCAATCAGCGTCTGACGGTGGACTTCAGCGTCGGCACGGAAGGCGTGCGCATCCACTACCCCAGCAGCAAGGTGCAGGGCGTGAACTTCCGCAACAACTTTTTTGGCGTGGTGTTCGGATTGGAGAACGGCACGGTTGAAGTGCAGGTCGGTGCAGAGACGCGCAGCGCGCCCGTTACCAACGGTGCGTTCGGGCTGCGATTCAGCGACGAGACGCTGGCGCGCGAGCGTCTCGCCACGCTAACTTTCTATGATGCGCAGGGCGCACAGGTCGGCGTTTGGCGCACCAACACGGGCGTCGGCTTCCATTATGTGCAGGCAACGCTAAATCCCCTTGCAGACAGTTTCAATCTCAATCGTCCTGCGGGCTTGCACATGATTAGTCTACCGCTGCGCCCGTTCCAGACTGATATGGCGCAACTGCTGAATATCCCTGCAAGCCAGCTGCGCCTTGCCCAGTGGCGACAGGAGCGGTTCGAGTATGCTTACTATCCCGAAACGCCGCCGCCTGCGCCTGGCGTCGGCTACTTCCTGCAGTTGGGCAGTCCGATTAATATCACAGTACAGGGCGAACCTGCTCCCCCTGACCGCCCGTTCGCGATTGCGCTCCAACCCGGTTGGAACCTCGTCGGGGTCCCGTTCAACCAAGCGGTGCCGCTCGGTAGCCTGCAGGTGGTGCATCAGTTTAGCGCACCTGTCTCGTGGGAGACGGCGACCGAGTCGTTGGGGGGCGAGCCGCCGCTGGTGGGCAGCCGTGTCTGGACGCTCGGCACATTCGGAACCTATCAGCAGGTGAACCAGCTGGAGCCGGGGCGCGCTTATTGGGTGCGCGTGCTGCGTCCAGAGGGGGTGACTCTGCTCATCCCGCCACCGATTAGTGGCGCGTCGCGCACGCGCCTTATGGAGC
>JARJMV020000243.1 GCA_029335935.2 bacterium | reverse complement strand
ATGGCATCGCTACAGCGATTTATGGGCTTGGGCAAACACCCTGCCTACGACAGCGCAATCGCCTCTTTCGACGCCGAGCAGTACTCGGACGCCATTCCGCTGTTCGAGATGGCGCTCCAACAGTCTGACGACGCCACCGTGCAGAAGCTGGCGCGCGCGTATCTGGCGGAGTCCTACGCTAAAGTGGGCTACAAACGCATCCAGCAAGGCGACTGGGGGAGCGCGTATAACTACTTCACGATGGCGACCGACCACGCGCCCCAGTACGCCGATTGGTGGTTCCAAGCAGGGTTCGCCGCCTATAAACAGGGCGACTACGAGAACGCCATCCGCTCGCTGCAACAGGCAACGCAGGTAAACCCCAGTTTTGCGCGGGCATGGTTCTGTTTGGGGCTGGCGCAGTATGCTGCTGGAGAGCGCGACACAGGCGTGCAAACACTTCAGCAGTGGCAAGTGCAGCTGGGTATCCCCAACGATAAGTTCCAAAGCGCGCTCCAGCAGCACCAGCGCGGACAGTTCGCCGAGGCGCAGGAGACATTCGAGCAGCTGATGCAGTACGGCGAGGAGAACTACGCCGAGTACATTCGCAAGGGCGACAGCGCATACCAGAACGGCGACCTGACGACTGCCGAGTCGTGCTTCCGCCATGTACTGAATGCGCGTCCGAACTACGCCGATGTGCGCAACCGCTTGGGCGTTGTGTTGACCGCGCTGGGACGCACAGAGGAAGCCATCGAGCAGTTCGTCGCTGCGTTGCGCATCAACCCACGCTATGTGGAAGCCCATGTGAACCTTGCTATCGCCTATTACGAGCTGGGCTTAACCGACTCGGCGAAAGCACACTACCAACAGGTGCTTACGATTGACCCCGAAAACCGTGTCGCGCGTGAGGCGTTGCAACGCTTGGCAGCGTGAAATGTTCGGCGAGACTGCCAGGGAAAGTCAGCGTGCGACTTTTTGCTCTCGCTCCCCCTCTCCCACATTTTGGGGGGAGGGGAAGTGTTTGACAAGTTCCGCAAATGTGAAGCTGCCTTCAAGGGCTGTCTCGAGAAGTGCGCAAATCACTCTCACCCCCAGCCCCTCTCCCACAGCGTGGGAGAGGGGTGCGTCGCGTCGGCGGCCCCGCCGACGACACGCACTCTGTACCGTTGTTGCGCCCTCACACCCAGCCCCTCTACCGCGTCACGGCGCGCCCAAACTCCGCGCAGGCAGCCCCCCTCTCCCACGCTGTGGGAGAGGGGGCAAGGGGGGTGAGGGCTAATTGCACCCGTCGCCCAAGTTGAACAGCACCGTCAGCAAGTCGGCGTCGTCTACGACGCCGTCTTTGCTGATGTCTTCATGGCGCGCGTAGCCCGTACCAGACGTGCCAAACGCAAACAGCACGGCAAGTAGGTCAGTATCATCGACGCAGCCGTCGCCGTTCGTGTCGCCTGTGCGCCAGGTATCCAGCAGGAACGCTTCCCAACGGTTCGTCACGGAGTTGTAGCCAGTGCCCACGATGTAGCGTCCATAAGCCTCCACGGCGAACGCCTGAGCTTTCCGACGCGCTGGGGCAGCAGGCGCACCTGTTGGGCGCACGCTACACCACCCCTTCTGGCGAGACGCGATGGCGCCATAACACGAAGGTGGGCTACCTCTCCCTGTGCCTGATGACACGCGAGCAAGGTGAATGGCGTCTTGTGCAGGCGCTTAGCGCCTCCAACGCCTGCGCCGTTGAATGGGGCAGCCGCAAGCCAGAGGAGTGTGTGCAAAGATGGGTTTGAACCCCAGAATCTACTGCACAATCAGCGTAATCCCTAACAAGCTCTCCAGCAGGTAGAGAATCGCCATCAATCCCCACGCGCCAATTAGGATTTGCAAAATCCCGCTGTTGAGCAGGCGCAGTCCGAACGAGGGCGTCGCTCCGCTGAGCGGACGCGCTTTGCGCAGCAGAGCCTCGCCCACGCGAATCGCGTGGCCCAGCTGTCTATCGGTGGGCGGTTTCGTGGTGGCGACCCACTGCAGGAAGCCGCCGAAGACGCGCCAGAACATCAGAGTAAACAACAGCGCCATCAGCAGGGCGAAATCGCGCGCGTCGCCGTCGGGCGCGCCGAAGGTGAACAGCTTGGACAGCCCCAGAAAGAGCGCAATCCCCGCCACAAGGTTCGTGCCACAGCGCGGATGCACGCGCGGCATCCGACGCACGACTTCAAGCGTGAGCGGCTCGCCCCGCTCAATCGCATGCACCACCATATGCTCGGCGGCGTGCGTGCCAGCAATCGGCAGCAGGCGCATCAGCAGCAGGAACACCACGAAAATCGAGCTGCGCAGCACTACCCCCATCACATCCGAGAACAGGAACCACTGTCCTGCGAACGGCGAGTTGTAGTAGCTATACAGGGGTATGCCGAACTTATCTTGCGCCCACCACATCCCGCCGATGACGAGCCAATTCGCAGCTAAAAACAGGGCGAAGAGCAGCGCGCCTGTGAGCATCAGCCCCAGCGTGCCTGCGCCGGCGCTGACCACGCCGTTGGTGAGGTACACGCCCAGTGGCGTCGCCATGCCGCCCACCATCCCGACTTGGGGCAGGCTCACAGGGCGCGCCGCCAGCCCTGCCAGCGTCACGACACCCACATACCGTCCCCACGGATCCACGCCCAGCGCAGGTTGGTCGCTGTAAGCGAGGGTCTCGGCGGCTTCTTCGAGGGGCATATCGATGGGCAGGCGGAGGAACGATTTGTCCATCCACGGCGCGACAGGTTCCAGCCAGTCCGCGCCGCTTTGTATCGCTTCGCGTAGCCTCTGTTCCGTCAGCACGCCCACAGGCGCGCCGTACTCGATA
>JARJMV020000223.1 GCA_029335935.2 bacterium | reverse complement strand
GGCAAGATACGCTCGTCGGCGGTCTGCACATGGGTGTGTGTGCCGATGACCGCGCTGGCGCGCCCATCCACATAGTAGCCGAAGCAGGTCTTCTCGGAGGTCGCCTCACCGTGAAAGTCCACGAACACGAACGGCGTCGGCAGCTGCGCGTGGATGTCATCGAACTTGCGGAAGGGGCAGTCGGCGTTGTCCATAAACACGCGCCCCGCCAGCGAAATCACCGCTAACTGCCGATCCAGCACTTCCAGTACCGTGTAGCCTTTGCCAGGCGATAGGGGCGAATAGTTCGCTGGGCGCACGAGGCGCGGGTCAGAGTCCAGCACGGGGTAGATTTCTTTTTTGTCCCAGATGTGGTTGCCGCTGGTGAAAGCGTGGATGCCGAGTTGCGCGAGTTCGTTCAGGGTCTGGGGCGTGACTCCCTTACCGCCTGAGGCGTTCTCGCAGTTGGCCAGCACCACATCGGGCGCGTAGCGCTCGCGCCATTCGGGCAGCGTCTTGGCGACGGCGTTGCGCCCCGTGCGCCCCACGATGTCCGCCAGAAACAGGATCCTCACACTACAAGTGTACCTCGCTCGGCAGGTATACTTTGCAGGAATGGAGTGGGTGCAATCGTGGATGCCGGCTCATCCGATTGCGCAGGGGCTTGCGGCAGGCGTTTTTATCGTCTCGTTGAACCTGCTCGGCGCGCTGGCGATACTGTTTTTGCGCACGCCTTCACAACGCGCTCAGGACACCATGCTCGGCTTTGCGGCGGGAGTAATGCTCACTGCGAGTTTCACCAGCCTGATACTGCCTGCGATTGAGCGCGGCGGCGCGCTGCCAACGCTTGCGGGCGTCGGGCTGGGCGCTCTGGCGATGGACCTTGCCGACCATTTGATTCCGCACCGTCATCCTGTGCTGGGGCGCGAGGGATTGGACAGCAAGCGCGTGCGCGCCGTGTGGCTGTTTATCATCGCCATCACGCTGCACAACGCGCCTGAGGGCTTGGCGGTCGGAGTGGCGTTCGGCGCGGGGCAGTTTCGCGAGGGCGTGCTACTGATGCTTGCTATCGGCTTGCAGAACATTCCTGAGGGGCTGGCAGTCGCGCTCACGGCGGCGTCGGCGGGGTATGGCAAGCGGTTCTACGCCGTGTTTGTGGCGGCGCGCTCTGGGCTGGTCGAGCTGCCTGCCGCTGGGCTGGGCGCCGCGCTGGTGTACGCGCTCGCGCCGATTGTCCCCTACGCCATGGGCTTCGCCGCAGGCGCGATGCTCTACATCATCAGTGACGAAATCGTGCCCGAAACCCATCGCAAAGGACACGAGCGCTGCGCGACCTTCGGGCTGATGGCAGGCTTGATGGTGATGCTCTACTTAGATGTGGCGCTGGGCTAATCTGCCTCGCGCAACGCACGCGCCGTCTCCTCCGGCAAGGTATCGTTGATGAATACCCCTGCACCCGATTCGGAGCCTGCCAGATATTTCAACTTGTCGCGCGTGCGGTACGGCGGATAGAACTCGATGTGGAACTGCCAGTAGGGATGCTCCCCGCCGTCGGTGGGGCGCGGGTGCTGCGCCATGATATAAGGCATCGGGAATCCCCACAGCGCGTCGTAGCGTCGCAGCGTGTCCTTGAGAATACGCGCCAACCCCGCAACCTCCGCGTCGGTAAGGTCGGTCAAATCGCGGCGCGGCGCCTCAGGAACCAGATAGACCTCGTAAGGATACCGCGCGAAGAACGGGACGAAAGCAACCCATCCGTCAGCGCGATGTACAATCCGTCTGCCGTCCTCCAACTCATAACGCAAGATGTCCCACAGCAGATTGCCCCCTGTAGCGGCGTGATGGCGACGCATCGCCTCCAACTCACGCTCGATTTTCGGGGGCAGGAACGGGTAGGCGTAGATTTGCCCGTGCGGATGGCTCAGCGTCACGCCAATTTCGCGCCCCTTGTTCTCGAAAATGAACACATACTGCACCTCTGGGCGCACGCCAAGCTCCTCATAACGGTCGCGCCACACCTCAATGAGCTGCTCGATTCGTGCATCGGGCAAATCGGTCAGCGTGGCGTGGTGGTCGGGCGTGTACAGCACCACCTCACACACGCCGTAGGACGGCTGCACGGGCGAGAAGGGCGTGGGTTCTACGGCGGGCGCAGGCGGCTCGCGCAACAGCGACGGAAAGCGATTCTCAAACACCACAATCTCGTAGGTCGGCTCTGGAACCTCTGTCGGATAGCCGCCAGGGCGGGTGGGACACAGTGGGCAATATTCGGGCGGCGGATGGAAAGTGCGCTCTTGACGGTGCGTCGCCGTAATGACCCATTCCTGCAGCAGCGGATGCCAGCGCAACTCGGACATGCGCTACAAGCATACCTCAACTAAAGAGCATCTGTTCATACAGCGCAGTCTGCTCCTGCGCCTGCGCCATCATCTGCGCCTGCTCTTGCTCGCTGAGGCGGATTAGGACTGCGACCTCGGCGGGCGCGCCGCCCCCATGTTGCCACGCCTCCGCTTGAAGCACCGCCGCCATCAATCGGCGATTCTCACCGTCAGGCAAGTAGGGCGCGTGGTGATGCGCTATCGCCTGCACAATGCGTTCAGGCAGCCGCCAGTGGTCTGCAATCATCGCGCCCACATCCGCATGGTCGCACCCGAAGATTTGCACCTCGCGCTCCAGACGCTCCGTCTCGTTGGCTATCGCCATCAAGGGTTGATAAAGCGCTCGGTATCGCGTCCTCAAAAACAGCGCGCCGATGTCGTGCAGCAAGCCGACGATGTAGGCGTCCTCCGCAAGGCTAACCCCCCACCTCAAAGTCAGAGCGATACCACGCGCACATAGAGCCGTGCTGAAGGCGTGACGCCACAGGTCGCGCTCTGCGGCGCTTACGCTTCGGTGGGCGCGGAATGCATCTACCGCCGCCACGCTCAGCGCGATGCCTCTCACCGTTCGGCTACCCAGCACCAGCAGCGCGTGTTGAACTGTGCTTACCTGACGCGCCAACCCGTAGTATGCCGAATTCGCTACCTGTAGCACGCGGCCGCACATCACAGGGTCGGCGACAATCACCGCCTCAATCTGCTCGGTAGTCGCCGTGTCGCTCTCCAGCAGCTCCACTAAACGCATCACCACTCGCGGCAATGGGCGCAACTGATTCACCGCATCCGCAACCTCTTGTCGTAGAACCATCAATACCCTCTCCGCCTCTGCAAGGTATTATGGTGAATGGCTTAAAAAAATGCATGCGCACATCGGCGATTGGCAACTGCTCAATCAGACCGCGCGTTGGGGGTTGACCCTCAGCGACGCACAGAGGCAACGGCTTAGCGCATATCTGGAACGCTTGTACGAGGTTAATCGGCAGATGAATCTGACCCGGGTGCCGCCTGAGCAGGCAGTGGGGCGACATGTGCTCGATTCGCTCAGCCTGCTCCGCGTCTACGCCATTCCAGAGGGCGCGCGCGTGCTGGACATCGGCTCAGGCGCAGGATTGCCCGGAATCCCGCTTGCGATAGTTCGCCCCGATCTACAACTAACTCTATTGGACTCTCACGGTAAAACGGTACAGTTTTTGAGAGAAACTTGCACTTTGTTGGGGATTGACGCGCAGTCGGTACAGGCTCGCGCGGAGGCATGGGCGCACGCCCCAGAAGCTCGCGAACAGTACGATTGTGTCGTGGCGCGCGCAGTCGCCAAGATGCCTATCCTCGCCGAGCTGATGACGCCGTTTCTAAAGCAGGGCGGCGTCGGGCTTGCGCTCAAGAGTATCCACGAAATAGAGGAGATCCAAGCGTCGCAGGGAGCGGCACAGTCGCTCGGCGCAACGCTGGAGGTGCAGACGGTGGAGTTGGAGATGGAGACGGGCACAGTGCAGCGCGCCATCGCCATTCTGCACAAGCATCGCCCGACGCCTGCACTGTACCCACGCGCGTGGGCGCAGATGCTCAAACGCCCCTTGGGAGGCAAGGCATGAATATCGGCGTCGACGCACGCTTGCTCACGGGCACATACACAGGCGACCGCACCTACTGGCGCGGACTGCTCAAGGCGTTCGCCGAGCGGCTGAACCCCACCGAGTACCGCCTAACGCTGTTCTCCACACGCCCCATTCCCAGCGACGCACTGCCCGAATCGTCGCTGTATGCGTTCGTGGTCGCGCCCGCCCGCAACGAACGCCTCTGGAGCCTGTTCCAGCTGCCTAAACTTGCTCAAGCGCACGCTTGCGACCTCATCCACACGCAATACACGGTGTCCCCGTTCTTCAAAATCCCCGCCGTGACCACCGTGCATGACATCTCGTTCCTGATTGGACCGCAGTGGTTCCCTCTGAAAGACAGGATTCTGCTCAGGCTCACGGTGCCTGCGTCGTGTCGTCGGGCGCGGCGTGTGCTGACCGTTTCGGAGACCTCGCGCGAGGATATGATTCGGATACTTTGCCTGCCGCCTGAGAAGATTATCGCCACGCCAAACGGGCTACCTGAGGGGTTTCACCCGATTCCGCGTGCGCAGGCGCAGGCGTGGGCGCGCGAGCATTACGGGCTTGAACCGCCCTTCGCGCTGGCGGTCGGCGTGCTGCAGCCGCGCAAGAACTGGGAACTCGCGCTCTTGGCAGTACAGATGGCGCGTTCGCAGTACGCACTGCCGATACGGCTCGCGCTCACGGGCAAGTCGGGCTGGGCGACACGCGCACTCCAACGCGCCAAACACGACCTGAACGCGCAAGAGTGGCTGATTGAAACAGGCTATGTGCCCGACGAGCATCTCGTGTGGCTCTACAACGCCGCCGATGTGTTTTTGTACCCTTCGTTCTACGAGGGGTTCGGCTTACCCCCCTTAGAGGCGATGGCGTGCGGTACGCCTGTGGTTGCCTCCAACGGCGGCGCGCTGCCTGAAGTGGTCGGCTCAGGCGGCATCCTACTCCCACCCGATGAACCAGGCTTGTGGGCGAACGCCATTCGGAGTATTCTCGTCTACGATGACTTCCGCGCTAATCTATGCGCCAAGGCGCGTCAGCAGGCAACACGCTTCTCTTGGCGCACCACTGCCGAACGCACCCTGCAAGCGTATCGGCAAGCCCTGCAACCCGACTGAGAGTTTTCCACATCGATTGTGGAAAACTCCGTGGAAAACCCTGTGGATAACGCCCCAACGCCGAGTTTTCCACAGAGTTTTCCACATGGTTTCCACAGTTTTCCACAGAGTTTTCCACATCGAAAACCCCTATTCTTAGCATAGCTAATTAACCCATCGGTTAGTAGACAAAAGTTTCAATTTGAGTTCAAAATTAGGGCTTCGGAGGGGCAAATTTTGTCGACCGCGCGGTCGAAGTAGACAAAGTTTTCCACAATTCCACATTGACCTATTA